>JBFMBQ010000101.1:0-7399 GCA_040755115.1 bacterium | reverse complement strand
TTCTGGATGCTGAAGCCGGAAATCCGACAAAGAGTAAGCCAGCACAGCGAAATAATCTCTATTCTGGCATCTGTCGGAGAAAAGCAAGGCTACGATATATGGATCGGCAGAAGAGAACAGAAAGAAAAGGACCTTCAGGGAAAACAATTATCAGAATATATGAGTTTAAGCCAATTGGTCGTAAGTAATGCTGTAAACCAGGAAGTTGTAGAAAATATTGATCTTCTATGGGTGAAGAACAAAAAAATAGTATCTCTGTTTGAGGTTGAAGCGACAACAGGTATGATGAGCGCGCTGATGAGAGGTTCCAATGTGGACAAAGAGGTTGATAAATTTATGATCTTACCCGAAGAAAGGGAAACGCAGTTGAAAAATAAAATGATCTCGCCCCTCTTCAGGGAACATTTTGAGAACGAAAATTGGAAAATTATTTATTTTGATGCCTTGAGGGCTGCATATGTTAAAGAGAAAGCAAATTTGGATATTTATTCACTCATAAACCAGAAAAATGTCAGTGATAGGTCTTCGATAAAAGCGGCAAAGAATAATCAAGAGATGTTATTCCTGCCTTTTGAATAAAATCTTTCTTTGCTGAATATTTAATTACTTGACAATAACGCCATTGCGATTATCATTTTGCAGCGAATTTAATACAAAATAATTATATGGAGCGCAGCCATGGGAATAATTCCGCGTGAAAGCAAATTCTTTTTCTTCCTTGAAAAAATCTCGCAAAATGTCGTGGAAGGCGCAAAAGCCCTGTGCGACCTTATAGGAAATTTTGACGGCGGGGGTGAGAAAGCAAAGAAAGTTCTTGACAGGGAACACGAGGGCGACATCCTGACACACGAAATCGTTGACCTCCTGAACAGGACTTTCATCACACCCATTGACCGCGAAGACATCCACGGACTCGTCTCGAGCCTTGATGACATACTTGATCTCGTGGAGGAAGTCGCCGACCGCATCGTCAGGTATAAGGTCAGTATGCCCGAGCCGGGCGCACAGAAACTCGCCGAAATAGTGCTCGCCACTTCCGAAGAAGTGAACAAGGCGATTCAGGGATTGAAGAACCTTAAACGCTCGCGCCGCATACTTGACCACTGCATTGAGATCAACAGGCTGGAAAACGAAGGCGATCGCATATCGCGCGAGGCACTCGCCGCCTTGTTGAACGATGGTAAGGACCCCATATATGTAATCAAGTTGAAAGAGATACTTGAGTGCCTTGAGGCAGCGATTGATAAATGCGAAGATGTTGCGAACATTATAGAAACTGTGGTTGTGAAATATGCATGACCTAACTTCTCTGCTGCCCGTTCTTGCCCTTATTCTCGCTGCCGAGTTCGTGAACGGCTGGACGGACGCCCCCAACGCCATCGCTACAGTCGTGTCAACGCGTGTCCTGACGCCGTATCGTGCGCTCCTGATGGCAACGGTCTTCAATTTCCTCGGGACGCTCTCCGGCGTCGCCGTCGCCTCCACCATCGGCAAGGGAATTATTGAAGCCGAATCAGTTACACTCGTTACTGTAGGAGCTGCGATGGTCGGCATCGTCATCTGGAGCAGCGTCGCCGCCTATTACGGCATCCCGACAAGCGAGAGCCACGCACTTGTCGCCGGTCTGGCAGGTGCGGCGCTTGCGACTGCCGGTCCTGAAGTCCTCCTTTCAGCAGGATGGAAAAAAGTCGGCATCGGTCTTATCTGCTCAACTTTTTTCGGTTTCTTCGGCGGCTATTTGATCATGGTAAGCATATTCTGGCTCTTCAGGCGCGCCATCCCCTCAAAAGTCAGCGCGCTGTTCCGCACACTTCAGGTCTTCTCAGCCAGTTTCATGGCTTTCAGCCACGGCAGCAACGACGGTCAGAAATTCATGGGCGTGTTCACACTTTCGCTTGTTCTGGGCGGTGTGCTTGAAACCTTTGCTATACCGCTGTGGGTGAAAGTCATCTGCGCTGCGGTGATGGCGGTGGGGACAGCAACAGGCGGCTGGCGCATCGTGCGCACTATGGGGATAAGTATGACCAAACTTGAGCCTGTGCACGGATTCGCTGCGGAGACGGCTGCTGCAACCGTGATAGAAACCGCCTCCCGCCTCGGCATTCCTCTTTCAACAACCCATACCATCAACACCGCCATCATGGGTGTCGGCGCCACCCGCCGCCTTTCGGCTGTGCGCTGGGGCGTTACCTTTGAGATCATCGCCGCATGGTTTCTCACCTTCCCTGTATGCGGCGCCATCGCCTGGCTCTGCGCCAAATTATTCCATCTAATCTTTTGAACCCAAATCACGGCATAACATAATACTGTTATTTCTTTCTATAGTAGTCTCTGTGCCCTCTGTGGCTCAATCATTTGTTTTTATAGAAAACTCACAAGAATTCATGTAGAATTAATTCCGAAAATTTACTTGTCCTGCCATGTCAGCAATAAGAGTATTAGATGAAAAAACCGTAAGCAAGATCGCCGCAGGCGAGGTCATTGAACGCCCGCTCTCGGTCATTAAGGAACTCGTTGAAAACGCAATTGACGCCGCAGCAACTGAAATAGCGGTGGAAATTCAGGAGGGCGGACACCGCCTCATACGCGTCAGCGACAACGGCTGCGGAATGGGTCCAGACGATTGCCGCCTCGCCATTGAAAGCCACACCACAAGCAAACTCGCTGACATCGCAGACCTTGATTCGCTCGCCACGCTCGGCTTCCGCGGCGAGGCACTTCACAGTATCGCCGCCGTCTCGCACCTGACCGCCACCTCGCGCCGCCGCCAAGACGAAGTCGGCGTCTGCCTGCGTGTTGAAGGGGGGAAAATCATCTCCGAAGAACCAGCCGCGCGCAACCCAGGCACCACTGTGGAAGTTGAAAACCTCTTCTACAACATCCCCGCACGCCAGAAATTCCTCAAAACATCACGCGCTGAAGTGCAGGCAATCAGCAACTTCCTCTCACGCGTATTCATCGCTTACCCGGAAATCTCCTTCCGCTTCGCACACAACGATGTTGATGTCTTCCGAATTGAGCCGGCGGAATCACCGATGGAGCGCATCCACGCCCAGATGGGCAGGGAAGTTTCAGGAGCGATTGAAGAGGCGCGGGGAAACCTCAAGCGCGTCGGCATCCACGCCATCTTTACACGACCCGATTTCACCTTCCCCAACAGGCGGTTTCAAACCTACTTCGTCAACCGCAGACTCGTGAAAGACCGCAGCATCACCATAGCCGTTGATACGGCATACAAGGGACTGATTCCCAGCGGGCGATACCCTATGTGCATAATGCTCCTCGCCGTCCCCCCCGATGAGGTTGATGTGAATGTCCATCCAGCGAAAACTGAAGTGCGATTCCTTCACGAACATGAAATCCATTCGCTCATCTACAGAACGATCCGCTCCTCTTTCGTAGAGCCGCTTAAAGTTGAATCCGAACCGCCGCTGAAACTTGTATCTCCGCAGGCGAAGATTTCACCACCGCCGCTGTTGCAGCCGCATCCGCCCGCCGTCCAGAGAGAACTGAAACTTGAGAGCGCACCGCCTCTCCTCGTGCCGGATGCAGAAGCAGACGATAAACAGCGCGTGGAAATTTATGACCAGTTCTACGACACCTTCATCTTTGCCACCGTAAACGGACAGCCCGTCATAATTGACCAGCACATCGCCAGCGAGCGGATAATGTATAACCGCCTCAAGCGCGCCAGTGCGGATGCGCCCTCGCAGAGACTCCTGATCTCCGAGCCGGTGGAAGTGCCGCACTATGTCTTTTCGGTGCTGAACGACAACCTTGACGCAATCAATTCAACCGGCATTGAAATAGAATCCTTCGGCGACCGCGCCTTCGTCATCCGCTCTGTCGTCCACAACGCAGGCGCTTATGATCCACTGTCGCTCCTGACCACTCTCGCAAACGAGATCACCGCCGCACCCTTCAAGGCGCCGGACAATGTCATTCAGGACAAACTCATAACCGTCGTCGCCTGCAAAATGGCGATACAGGGCGGACAGAAACTCTCACGCGAAGAAATGAAAGCACTCGTTGAAGAATACCTCACAGAAGAATTCAACCGCACTTGCCCGCACGGCCGCCCTATCATGTTTGAACTCTCACGCGAGGCGCTGAATTCATGGTTCAAGCGGTAACCACAAAATTTACCAGTTGTAACTTATATACAGCGTCGGTTATATTTTATAGATAAAGAGGGATAGAAATGAGAAGTTTAGTTCAATTGAATTTAAAAGAAAATGAAAGAATAGCACTACAATGCTTAAAAGAGATGCTTGTAGCAAGATTTCCCGATGCGGAAATCATCATTTATGGTTCAAAGGCGAGAGGTGATTTTGACGAAGAGTCTGATATTGATGTTTTGATATTGCTTGAATGTGATGTTGACACAAAACTTGAAAAGGAAATCATTGAGTTAGTTTATGATATTGAACTGGAACACGATGTTGTAATCGGGCTTTTGATGGAATCAAAGGATTTCTGGAATTCAGACCTTGCGAATGCCATGCCTATTCATTGGAATATTGATAAAGAGGGTATAGTTTTGTGAATGAAACAACAAAAACAGTGATAAAATATCGTTAAAAAACCGGTGATAACCATGCCTGATGAAGAAAAAAATGAAATAAAAGAGACGCAGGAAATAAAAATTGGAGAACAACCTGAAACCGCAGCGCCCGGCATAGTCGCCCGCGCCGCCGATGCCGGCAGACGGGCAGCAGTCAAAGTGGCAGACACAGCCAGAGCAGCAGTCTCAGCAGTTGTCGGCTCAACCATACCAGCCGACCGCCCCTCCATCACGCCCGAGCAGATGTATCAGATCGGACGCCGGTTCGCTGAAAAACTTTTCTCCGATCCCGCCGTTGCGCCAAAACTTTTAGAATCAAAAATGGTTATCAATTTCAAATACTACGATGAGCGATGGGGCGATGAAGAGCCGGAAGTTACAGTTGATTGCAGCGGCGAGGAGATGAAATTATTCACTGGTCCCTGCGAAATCGCCCCCGTCGTTACGATGCGCATGCACGGAGACACCGCCCACCGCTTCTGGAAACAGAAAGTAAATATGATGGCAGCCATCACCAGAGGCGAAATATCCGCCAGAGGTCCCGTCCCCAAGGTTATGCGGCTGCTCCCGATCATCAAGCCGGGCTACGAATATTATAAGCAGACGCTTGAGGAACTCGGCTTCACCGAACTGCTGAATTACCCGCCGGAATCCGTGTAATCCATCCAAAATATTTAATTCTTTTTTATTAAAAGTGAACTTTCGCACTTTTGTTATATTTGAAACAAATGCGGCAATTTGGAGTGCGACATCACGATGTCGCTTTCATTTACGGCGACATGTCGCCGTATTACAAAGCGGTATCGTGTGCCACCGCACTCCAAAATTATTCATTGCTAAAAATCGCTCAATTTAGATAAAAAATCGCTAAGGCAAAAACTGATAAAATCTGATTAGTTCAACATCGTCAATTGCATCGTAGGTGATGCGACCGCCTGCTATATATACGGTGTTACCAATTGTTCCTACAGAATGTTCAAACCTTAGCAACTGGCCACAACTGTAGGTTGATTCCCAGGTGTCTGTTGCAGGATCGTAAATTAATATTTTATCAGTTCCAGTAAGACCGTTAACTCCTATTCCGCCAAAAACATATATTTTTCCGTTAATAACAACTGCATCGCCACTATATCTTGCTTGTGGCATAGATGCCTTTTGAGTCCAGGTATCCGTATTTACATCATAAGCAAATGTTTCTGGAAATGGACCATAAGCAATTGGACTTGGATGTTCATAAAAAAATCCCCCCATTACATATATAACATTATTATAAACAGCGGATATTGGTGCTCTTCGCCGAACAGGCAGTGATGATTTTTCATTCCAGACATTAGTTGCAGGATTATATTCATAAACATTGTTCAATGTGTAATTATAATAATTATGAAGTGCTGTTTGTCCGCCTATTAAATAAATTTTTCCATTTACAACTTGTGCCGTCGCATAAGCAATCCCAGTATTGTGACTACCGAGTCCGGGTAAATCTGCCATTTTTGTCCACTGGTTAGTTTGGGGATTAAATTTATATGTGTCTCTTACAGTTTTCCACCAAAGAGGTGTCGGTATCTGCCACGACCCTCCAATTGCGTAAATGTCATCACCTAATGTAACCGCTGATAGGTCATATTTTGGGTAAGGAAGCAGAGGCGCAGCAAAACTCCATGTATCAACTGCTGGATCGTAAACTTGTGTTTTATCTAACACTTCCCAATAAGATTTTCTACCACCAATTATATAAATTTTACCATTATATATTGCCCCGCCATGTCTATCAGAGGCGATTGTCATCGGAGTTCCGAACTCAGAAGTGCAATAATTCGGATTTTCGCAATAAGCAGAACAAGTATTCGGTTGTTTGCACAAATCTATCGTGTTATTATTGTTATCGTTGCAATCTATGTCAGATGTGCATGCCGGTGTGCACGGTGTGTGAGTGCAATTTGCGCTGCATGTGCCAGGGTCGTTACATATATCAATCGTCAAGGCATTGCCATCGTCGCATTCTGAATCCGTACTGCACGCCACCACGCACCTCATTATGTTGAAGTTATCACCTTTCCCCCACTCTGTGCCGTCCTCACGGATTGTATAGACCCTGTAAGCCGAACCTTCAGAAGTGTTCGTCGGCGCCCATGTCGTGGGGATGACTTTTTGTATCGTTCCCGATGTCTCCACGCCCGGCGCCAGTGTTATGTATGTTGATGTATCGCTGAAATCAGAAATCCATACCTGCGTTTCTCCCTGACCCTTTTGCAGAATGATCTTCACGCCGCACTTCAAAGCGGTTGTGTCGTAGTTGTATCCTTTTATGGACATGTAAAGAGTCTCGCCGGGTGAGTAGTTTACCTTGTCCAGTGTTACATCGCACCAGGAACTTTTAGTGTTTTTATTTTGCTCGGTAACATTCGCTTTCCCAGAAGTGGTAGTGCTATTCATAGAACCAGAACCGCCCCCGCCGCCGCAGCCGGCGCACAGCAGACAAACAATGATGCAGAAGTTAAAGCCCCAGAATAACACCTTCATTTTCATTTCTATTCCCCCCTTATTTAATTTTTAGATTTTTATTTCTGTAAATTTTTAATAATCCCTTATCATTGTTATTCAACCACAATTTTCATGAAAAGTCAAATAAGAAGCACCTTTTTTGGATTCAATTATTTTGTTCACCCATTAGTGTAATGTTACAGTAACGGCTTTACAATGAAAGATGTGCCACCCCCAAACTCGTTTGGGGGTGCAAGGAAACCTGAAATTTAAAAACAATTTGAGCGTATACTTTAGAGTGCGACATCACGATGTCGCTTTCATTTACGGCGATATATCGCCGTATGACAA
>JBFMBQ010000100.1:0-2460 GCA_040755115.1 bacterium | reverse complement strand
AAAAACCCTGGAGCACAGAATGTGATGATTCATCATGGGTTGCCGTCTCCGTTCCGCACAACTGCTATGACCTCGGCAAGGAGATGGATCGCTTTGTCGGCACGGTCTGGTATCGGCGCAAGATTGACATTCCGCAAAACCTCATAGGCAAGCGCACTGTCATACACTTCTGGGGGGCATTTTACCGAACCGATGTCTTCGTTAACGGCAAGCCCGCAGGCTCGCACGAAGGTGGCTATACCCCATTCGCTTTTGATATTACTGAAAATATACGCCCCGGCTCAAACATCATTGCCATAAAGGTGAACAACATACTTGAACCCCTTGACATAGCCATGGCGGACTGGTGGAACTACGGCGGCTTGCACCGCGAGGTTTTCATTGAATTCACGAACAAAGCGCACATCGCCTCATTTCACATCACCTCCGAACTCAATGATTCTTTGTCGGAGGCAGATGTCAAATTTGATGTTACAACCGAAAACGCTGAAGGGAAAAAACTCGCTGTTTTCACATACCGTGTTGAAGATGAAAAACTTCATCACTTTGACACGGTAACAACCACGATAGGCGGCGAGACCACGATAGTTAATCTGAAACTGAAGAACCCATCACTGTGGTCGCCTGAAAATCCGAATCTTTACTTTGCGAAGGTGATCATCTATGACGGGGAAACCGCCGTTGACGGCGTCGGCGACACCTTCGGCATCATGCGGTTTGAGGTCAGAGGCGAGGCAGTCTATCTGAACGGGCAGAAAATTTTTCTCAGGGGAATAAACCGCCACGACGAGATGCCGCACGGGGAGTTTCCCGATGCCGGTCGCGCAATGAGCGAAGAAGAGCGCATCAACGATTTCCGTCTGATAAAGGAACTCGGCGCCAACGCGATGCGGACGGCTCACTACCCGAATCATCCGTACAACTATTACATAACGGACAGGCTTGGTATTCTCACCATAGAGGAGGGCGGTCCGGTTCGTGCGTCGCTTGATGACGACAGGTTAATTGATAAATACAAACAGCAGATGCGCGAAATGGTGATGCGGGACAGGAACCGCCCGTCCATCGTTATGTGGTCAATCGGCAACGAATTCGGCGGCGACAAGTTTCTGAAGTGCATCAGGGAACTGTCGTCCCTCATGCGTTCAATAGACACGCGCGCACTCACCTTCACAGAGACAGGCCACCAGACCGTCTTGGAAGGCTATCAATATGTTGATGTGGTCGCCAGAAATGAATATTACGGCTGGTATGAAGGCACTGCAAATTTGCAGGTAATGAGCAGCAAAGACTTGCACATGGCAATTACAACCGCCCTCCCGCCTCTCATTGAACAATACCACGCCGAGAACCCCGGCAAGCCCATCATCATCATGGAAACAGGCGCAGAGGCAGTTGCCGGCGAACACGCATCATCCGATGAACGCCTGAAACGAGGCACCGAGGAATATCAGAATGGCGTTTTAGCAACTCAGTTTGAAGTTCTGAGGAAATATCCTTATATTGTCGGCGTCTTCCCATGGATATTTGCCGATTTCAAAACACAGCGCGCATCCGGCACCTGCCAGTTCAAGCCGCATCTGAACCAGAAAGGGCTTGTCTCGTATTATCGGCAGAAAAAACTTTCCTACTTCACAATTCAGAAAATCTACGCGGAAATTGCCACGCAACAAAACATCCAGAAATAAATAAACCTACGCATTATTGAATCCTGCGCAAAAGGACTGAGTAACTGTGCAAACTTTAAAAGCACGGTTATAATATCACACTTTTAAAAGTTATTTTGATATAAAACCACGGAAGAACGAAAAAAATTTGTTTTTATTAGTTACTCCCCATAAAATTAACATAGGTTATAAAATAAAGAGTTAAAGGACAACAAGTTTCACAGGAGAAGAGCGACATGGAAAAGGAGATTATCTTTTTAGTGGAGGAATCCCCTGAAGGCGGTTTTCAAGCGAGGGCATTGTGCTGCTCTATCTTTTACCGAGGCAGATTCACTTGAAAGTCTCAAGGAAATGCTGCAGGACGCAGTTAGATGCCATTTTAAGGAAGACATCAGACCGCAACTTATACGACTCCATCTTGTAAAAGATGAGGTTATTCCAGCGTGAGATTGCCAAGAAATATCGGCGGAAGAGAACCATTTTAGCGAAGTGAAGTTGTCTCTATTAGAACATATTTTTGCATAGTTGTAGGGCGGGATATCCGTATCCCGCCGTTCGGCGCGATGTGGAAATCGCGCTCTACAGCGCTTCATATGGCTAAAATGTTACAGTGTTTTTATGTTTTAGCGGCTAATTACGGATAAGCACTTAATCCTTCTTTTAAACGCAGTTTATAAAAGGAGATTATCTGTATGAAAACACGAAAAGAGAAAGATTCACTCGGTGAAAAAGAGATTCCCGCCGATGCCTATTACGGTGTGCAGACAGCGCGCGCTGTGGAGAACTTCCCGAT
>JBFMBQ010000099.1:0-2820 GCA_040755115.1 bacterium | reverse complement strand
AAAATTCCCGCAGGGCGGCTGGAATCTGAATGCGCCGCTTGAGATGCAGCCGGAATCGGAGTGGGGCACACTGCCGAACTTCGCAGATTCAGTAAGAAATTTTGCTCACCTGAAAGGATTGGATGTCTTTGAAATCGCCCTCAATCACCCCGAGCAATACAGCGCACTCGCCTACCGCCTTCATAACCTTACTTATGCAAAGGAAGGTTTCCGCCCCAACAACATCTTCCTTGACTGCTTCACTTTCCTTGATCCATTTGCAAATCTTAAACTGGGGATACTGCCTCTGTGGCTCGCTTTTAACTGCGCTGATAGTTTGAGGTTTGCAAAAAACTTTCTCGCTTCTCAAGGGCGCACTTATGAGAACATATATCTTGCACTCGTTCCTTCCTTCTGTGCGCCGCCCGATACGCCGCCTGTCAAAGATTGGATAGAGGCACTTTCTCCCTACGGCAGGGTCCGACTCATCGGTGTCTCGTCGTCACGCTACCCGGAAGACCTCTTCAGTTTTTACAAGTTCACAATAGATATCAGCAAGCGCATCGCGCGCGAAAAAACACCGCGCATCTTGCCTCCGGAGGCAAGCGAACTTGAAATCGTTTATCAGAACCTCGTGGAAAAAAATACAGAATTGTAGTGCCGCACCAATTATCTGCGCTGGACACGCTCATCCTACTAAACTCACACCGTCGCAGCAACTCCAACTTGTAAGCAAAAATTCAGATATTTTTAGAAATTTATGTTTAATATTTATAACTTATGGGAATATATTAACAAAATAACTTGAGCGGGGGTTGATAGTGGGAATAAGGCGCCTGGACGGCATACAGGAATTACCTGTATATAATGTCCAGGCGTTTATATCTTTATAGATTAATAAGTAATTCATCTATACAAAAAATTCTAAAAATAGAGGTGCGCCATGAAAAGGCATCGGAACAAAAGGCTGATGTTCTTGCTCCTCTATTTTACGGCATTTGTTTTTTCATTGGTTATTGGCGGCTGCGGTGGCGGCGGCAAAGGCGGTGGCGGCGGTCAGGGCACAGCAGTTGTCCCGCAGTCGCCGCAGTTGGAAGCAGCGGCTCTTACGCTCCTGAACGACGAAGGCAAACAATTACAGCAAATTACCGAAGGTGATACTGTCTACTTCGGCATGACAGGTCTCCTGCCGGGTGAACTTTACACCATAACGATTGTCTTTCCGGACGGAACTCAGCAAGAACTTCATCTTAGTGCTGACGAAACCGGGACTATCCCTTCATCCGCAGTTCTGCTATATGACGCCGGGCTTGAAATTGACCCCGAGGAAGCAGGCGCAGGCCGCACCGCAGGACGTTTCGCACTCGCTGTGGGCGATTCCATTACCGTTATCGTCAGCCGAGGCACAACCACACTGAAAGAAATTACCCTCCCTTACTCCGGCTCCGGCACTGACCCTAAAGCCTACGCCGCAAACAAAAATAGTTATTTCAGAAACAGTTTCGTTTGCTCAAAAGGTGAAGACATATATGTTGCTTTCCGCCAGATAGGCAATGAGAAGGTGCGTATTTATATCGTTGAAGACCGTATGAAATGGAATGTGGGGGATCGTCTGGAGGATGTGTCCGGCGGCTTTGAAGAAATCCAGTTGATAGGTTACTCATGGGATTTGTATGGCGAAAATCTTCTTGTATGGAAGAATTCCGGGGAAGAGTGCGCACCGTCTGGAAACTATGACCTCATCGTGGAGCGAGGCATGCTGGACGGTTTTTTTGATGAGGGCGACCTCGTAGATTCACACCGCACGGTCGGTTTTGTCGTCCAGGAGGCTGCCGCAAATGGAGATATAATTGAACAGATCGCTTCCGATAAAGACTACCGTTATAAGAATATCTTTGCCCCTGATGAGACAGTCTATGTCTATATGAACCCTAAAATCCGTTCACGAGTCTTTGAACAAATGGAAGTTGACTGGTTTGGTTATGTGCAAAAATTTGTAACTCACCATAAGGATGTATGGAAAACAGGGGATTCCATCATTGACGCTACAAAGGGAATTGAAGGGGACATCCTGCAATGGGGATGTTACAACGAATCTCTTGTTGTAGTATGGCCCGCTCCGCTTCAACCCGGTAAATATGACATTGTGATTGACGCTAACGCTAATGACATATACGACCAGGGGATAGATTTCCTTGACAACATAAACGAGAACGGTCAGCCGGAATACGGATTTTTAGTTCAGGCAGGCGGTGCAGCACCCTGCCCTGCGCAGTGCGTGGACGATTCTAACTGCGTGGACGATAATCCAGACACAACCGAGACCTGCGTCAACGGCGGCACATGTAATGCAGTATGCTACATATTTAATATGTATTGCGACCTGAAAGTTGACAAGGTAAATTACACTCCCGGTGAACAGATGCAGATAACCTTCACCGGTCGTAACGAGGGCACACAGGATGCACGGTGTGGCGCAGCAGTGGCGCCGCAAAAGCAAAACTCCGATGCAATATGGAACTCATTTGATGAAGACCTCTTCATCGTTATACCGCCAGGACACGAGGTAACTCGGACAGTTACGAAGATCATTCCGACCGAATGGGCGCCGACCGACACAAGTGAAGGCTCGGACTACGATATCTATACCATCAGGGAAGATCGCACCCGATGGGCAAAAGGAGACAACTTTAACATACACATACGCAAACCCTGTAATGCGGCATGCAAAGCCAATGCAGACTGCAATGACAATAACACGCAAACAGTTGACTCCTG
Organism: bacterium; assembly: GCA_040755115.1. Classification (GTDB taxonomy): domain Bacteria; phylum UBP15; class UBA6099; order UBA6099; family JBFMBQ01; genus JBFMBQ01. Next base: position 63 of record JBFMBQ010000099.1, on the reverse strand, counting down.
CGCTAATGCCGGAACCTGCGAGGCTACCTGCATCAACAGCCCATGCTCGGTCTCCTGCACCAC
>JBFMBQ010000098.1:0-7955 GCA_040755115.1 bacterium | reverse complement strand
TTTTGAACGGCGCAAAGCGCATTTTTTCAGGACAGAAAAAATAGTGAAAAACCGTGGTCAGGCGGAGCGAGGCATGATGCCGAGCGAGCGCCTGACCAAATCCCACTCTCTCCGCTGAACCCACCGAAGGGAAAATGTTCTTCTTGTCGCCGATTGGCAACATCAGAAATCGGCTTGTTATCAAGCCGTTTTTTGTGATCAGTGATTTTTAGTGGTTCTTCGGTTTTGATCGCAGATTTTCCGCATTTTCTGTATGTGCTTAAGCGGAGCCCATTTTTGCCATCTCCGTTAAAGCCACCCACAGAATTTTTCTGTTGATTCAATTCCGCCCTCCGTTTTTCCAGTTACAGAGAGTTTTTACCCCATAATCTGATCTATTATTTCCGTTTCTATAGTCATTATCCCCGCCGTTAAATTGAAAAACACATGATCTGTTTCCATGCCTGAGAACACGACATAATGAATTTTATATCATTTAAAGATTCGCATTTGGTTCTAAACTGCCGCCGATGAAAGATTATGAAAAGACTCTCTGTTTTTTTAATATTAGAGTTTTGCATGGGGAATAATTTCGGGCACAAAAAAGAGAACGAATTTTAGCGCAGAAAAAATTTCGGATGAATCTATTAACAGTATCCAGTTGTCTATCAGCGCATCGTTTCAGGTGGTGAATTTTGTGTTATGTATTTATAATCACTACTGTCCCGTTAAAAAAATCGGGACAGACAAAATATAGCATAAAATAAAGCCTTTTGCGCTAAAATGATTTTTTTCGACTTCAAACAAAAACTTCCAACTTACCGCACTTCCCTCATAAGATTGGCTGAGGAGGGAACAGCCAATGTACGAGGGACGGATTATCTTTTCGCAGTTGATGGACTGGCTTCCGAGATACGAATTCGACAAATGCGTTCGGCGATACCAAGGGAACCGTTATGTCAAGAGGTTCAGCTGTTTCGATCAATTTCTCACAATGGCTTTTGCCCAGTTGACTTATCGGGAGAGTCTTCGGGACATAGAGACGTGCCTGCGCGCATTGAAACCAAAACTTTATCACGCTGGCATCAGAGAGAAAGTATCCAGAAGCACCTTAGCCAAGGCAAACGAAAGAAGAGACTGGCGAATATTCGCCGACTTCGCGCAAGTTCTCATCGGGCAGGCCAGAGAGTTGTACGCCGAGGAAGATTTTGGCGTCGAACTGGATCAGGCGGCGTATGCTTTGGATTCCACCACCATAGACCTCTGCCTTTCTCTCTTTCCATGGGCAAAATTCCGCAAACGAAAAGGCGCGATCAAACTTCACACACTCTTGGATTTGCGAGGGAGTTTTCCCTCTGTTGTCATCGTCACACCGGGCAAGATTCACGACGTGAATATTCTCGACCAACTTGCTTTCGAGCCGGGCGCATTTTACATCATGGATCGTGGCTATTTGGATTTTGCCCGACTGCGCTCAATTCACTTGTCTCCGTCCTTTTTCATCACCCGGGCGAAAAAGAATTTTCAGTTCACACGCCGTTACTCCCGACCCGTCGACAAGACCACAGGACTTCTATGCGACCAGACAATAATCCTAAAAGGTTTCTATGCGAGAAAAGATTATCCCGAACCGCTTCGCCGCATATGTTATTTCGACGCCGAAACCAACAAGAAGTTCGTATTTCTGACCAACAACTTCATCGAACCAGCTCTGACAATCGCAGAACTCTACAAGTGCCGGTGGCGTGTGGAGTTGTTTTTCAAATGGATCAAGCAACACCTGCGCATCAAGGCATTCTACGGCACATCCGAAAACGCGGTGAAGACTCAAGTATGGATCGCCATCTCGGTTTATGTCCTGGTGGCTATCATCAAGAAGCGGCTGAATCTGGATCAAAGCCTCTACACAATTCTACAGATTTTGAGCGTCACCCTTTTCGAAAAAACGCCTATTTTACAGGCATTTACCGAGATCAGCCCGCAGTTTGAAAGCAACGTCGATCCAAAACAATTGTATTTATGGGACTTTTTAATCGGACAGTAGTGTGTGGTATTATAAATAAAATTTCAGAATTTTTCAATAGCACAAGCAACCCCATGATTATTAACAAAATGCCCATTGCTTTATTTTAAATAAGACGAGATCGGCGAACTTGCCAAATCCTTCAACGCCATGACGAAGGAACTGGAGGAGCGAGACCGTGTGCGGGACCTTCTGGGCAAGGTGGTGTCGCCGGAGATAGCGGAAGAATTGTTGAACAAGAAACTGGAACTGGGAGGGGAAGAACGCGAGGTTACAATCCTGTTCACGGCTGTGCGGAACTTCACCACATTGAGCGAGAACTATCCCCAGCGGGCGGTTCTGGAAATGTTGAATACACATCTAACCCGTATGAGAACCGTTGTTGAGAAAAACGGCGGAGTCGTGGACAAGTATATCGGCGACTCTGTGATGGCGATTTTCGGCGCACCTCTGCATCATGACGATGCCGACCGCAGGCTGAAAACAGCGATTGAGATGATGCAGATGGAGAAAGAGATAAACGAAGACTTCAAGCGCAAAGGGCTTACAGCGATTGAAATAGGTATCGGCATTAACACGGCTGTAGTAATCGCAGGAAACATGGGTTCACAAAGCAGGATGAACTACACTGTCATTGGCGACGGAGTGAATGTTGCCTCCCGCCTTGAAAACCTGACCCGTGTAACCCAATGCCTGAAAATTAATCTCTGATCACGACTTCGTATAAAACGATCACGGCTTTTCATTCCCGAAAGAAACGGAGATGATGAGCGGCATCTTCCAGTCGGGCTGTGAGGGTTTTGTCATCATGCCGCCGACTTTGAAGGCTGCATCGGCAGCGTGGAAGCGAATCTCAAATCTGTCAACGGCTGCCTCGTAATCACCCCGCCGCCCCGTCTGCGGTTTTTCAAGTGTGATTTCTCCGTCTATGCCTTTTTCGTTGAGCGGCAGCGTATAGAAAAAAAGCGGGCCTATGCCGGGTGTCATCCCGGAAGATTCAAGTGTTACGCTTCCATCTATCCACGAGCCGTCGGCAGTTATCAGCAACTGTGAAATCAGGACTTTTAGCGTGCCGCGTTCCAACATCCTGTTCACATCGGCGACAATCCGTCCATCAGACATTTCCGCGCTTCCGTTATTGTCAACTATTGTCAACGCCACAAACTTCACAGGAATTTCAAGCCCCAGGGGAATGAACACAGCAATACCTTCCCCGGAACGCGTCTGTCCGTTCTCGTCAGATTTTGAAGAAACTCTGGTAACTTCAAACAGCCCGGCGCGGAACCAAGTAACATCGCCTGCCGGTTTCGCCGCAACGGCATTGAAACTGATTATCTTTGACTCTTTGACTACCGGCTGTGTTACTCTAAGTTGAAGCGTGTTTTTGCCGCTCAAACCAGTCGGCAGGTTCCGCTCAACCGTGATTTCCCCTTCACCAAAAACATCTTTCGTGAAACTTTTATACGGCTTCCCATTCAACAGCCATTGTCCCGCAACACTTCCAACCCCCGTCACGGATATTTTTGCTGCGGCGCGGGTCTTTAATACATCTATTCTTTGACCGCTTGTTGGGGAAATGATGACCACATTACCTACGGCGAATGTTTCCGCCGCCGCGGATTTCGTGATCTGAACCGGCACATTGAGAGACGCCGTTATAGAATTTCCCTGAGCGTCAACACCAGTGTAAATAAGACTCACCGTAATGTTGCATGTTGTTGCGCCGCCGAGGCAGAGCGTTACCGCATTCGCGGGAATTACAAGCGTCGTGTCCTGATGCGTCTCTATTCCGGCATCAAGCAATATATTTATAAACGACACGGGGTCATCTATCGTCGCACCGCCTGAGATGACAAACGACCTCTTCAACTGGTCTAACCGGACGCTCACGCCCGCGGTTTCCCTGAAGATCAGTTCCGTTTCAACAGGAACATTCATATTTCCCCTTGACGCCGCGACAAGGGATTGCGGCAGGTAGGAAATGGCGACCTGCGCTTTTTGTTGTTGCTCCACCTGTTGTGAAAACGCCGTTATGCTGGATAAACCAAAAATCAGAAGAAACAGTAATGATATGAGATGATGAAATGTTTTGTTTGATTTTATGGTTATGATTTTTTCTCCCTTATTATAGGCAGGCAGCACCCGCTTGCAATTCTATCAGAATGTTATCTCCACACCAAGTTCAAAGTAGCGGTTGCGCGTCTTCGTTGCGCCTGCCGCACGGCTCTTGTTCCGCAGAGTTTCCCAACTTAAAAAATATGACTTTTTGTCGTTTACTTTCTCCGTAAGTTTCAGTATCGTGCTAACCTGCGAGCCATCACGCTGGAACGCGCCGGTATAATTCGCCGTGAACTGGCATCCCAGAAAATCCTCAAAGGACAGGTCAAATTTGTGCTGAAGAACTCGCTGCTTCTGCCCTGCGGAAGACAACGATAAAGAGCGCTCCCAATCGTATTTGCCTTTCCACGCGCTGCCCTTAAACGAAAAGTTCATAGAATGTTTCCTCACGCGTGTCAATGTGACCGAGGGCGTTGGTATTTCGTTCCTCATGCTGTTCCTTGTGATGGTGAAATTGTATTTCACCCCTTCCATTGATTTTGTGAAATTTAGCCTCTTGCCGAAATCATAAGTTGCCTTGTCCGTGCGGATGTGGTTGACAGAACGGGCTGAATATGTGGCAGGTGTGAATGTTCCGCTTTTCACCCTGTTCAAACTTGTCCCAATGGAAAACTTGTCCGTGAATTTGTAATCCGCGGCAAGCGTCTGGTTCACCGAGCGGGTCCTCTGGCTGCTGGCAAGGTTGTTCTGCACAGTCAGAACATTCTGTAGATTTGTCGTGAGCCTGCCGCCTATGTATGAAAGCGGCGTGTTCACAGACATCGTGTAGTTCGTGTTTGAATTGCCGGCGGAACTGGTGAATTGTTTTCTTATATCAATGCTCGTTGAACCGGGCAGAGCGTCAAAATCTTTATGGTCATAAGAGAAAGAGCCGGTGCGCACGGCGGTCTTGCCTGCGCTCTGGTCAAAAGTGGTTGTGTTCCCAAGTTTCATCTTTGCAGTTTTTGAAAGGGCACGCTCAAACTGCAACGCCCTATTGGTGGTGTTGAAATTGGTGAATACTGTGGAAAAGTTTCTACTTGAACTGAAATTATAAAGATAGGTGAGTTTTGACTCTTCTGAGAATTTATAAGACATGCCGATTGAGCGGGTGCTTTTGCGGTTTGAGGTGGCTGCGGATGACTGCGGAATATTCCTGTTGCCGAGAAACTGGTATGCCAGATTCAACTCAAAGTTCTCTTTCAGCGGCACATCCAGTTTTGCATCGGTCTGAAGCACTTTGGTTACGGAGTTGCCCGTTATGTTCCAGTTCCCGGTATTGGCGTGAGTAAGAGTCAGTTTCGTGCCTTCTCTGAAGGTCAGCGGCATGACGAGACTCCAGGTCTGTTTTTTGTTGTTGGTCTTGGTCGGCGATGCGCTGATAGCGCGCGAGATGATCTGGTCTATATTGTAGGAAAGAGTCAATCCTTTCTCTATCTTATATTCAGCGGAAAACTTGCGTGTGTCGGTTACATTCTGCGATGCGCTCGCCCCCGCGCCGCTGCCGGTGCGCCCCACCGTGCGGTTGTATTTGAAATCCAGACCAAATGCCTTTGCCGCCCACTCGGTCATTGAGTTGACATTCAGAGAATTCCTCAACTGTCGGTTGTATTGTATTTTGCCCGTTACCTTTTCTAACTTCCATAAGTCCTGTTCGTTGCTTTCAAGGAAAAAACCGCCTGAAAAATTCCGCCTGAAAGTGTAATTGCTGCCGCCGCCGTTGTTTGCGAGGTTCATGAAACTACCCTTGATGTTCCCAGACTTGAGGGGAAAAATGGGCGCGAGCGGCGAGAGGACATTGAATACGCCGGGATATTTGACCTTCTCTCTTTTCGGTTTTTCTTCCTTCTTCAGGGCGGCGGCTTGCCGCGCCGCCTGTTCCTCTTCTTCCTTCTTCTGCTCCTCGGCTTTCTTCATCTCCTCCGCCATCTGCTTCACACCTTTCGGCGGCGATTCCGATGCCTCCATCTGGATCATAAGTTCTTCGGACTGAAGTACAGGAGAAAACAAACACACCACTGCCAAAACGCAGACGCAAACTGCGGCAAACTTTAATATCATATTACAGTTCACTTTAAACATTTATTCCTATCCTGTTCTGTCGTTGCCATTCGGCTCCAGGTTTTACACGATCAAACGGCGCGGCTCAGCCTTGCGATGCGCTCATTGCGCTTTTTCCGCCGGGGGTGGTTCGCCTTTCAACTCATCAATGATTTTTTTTATCACCGCCGAGTCCGGCGCGGCAGCGTATTTGCCTTCAGCATACTCTAAGATGGCGGGCAGTTTGTCCTGCCGCCTGTAGTTGTCGGCGAGCGCGTGCCATGCGGCTTCATTGGATGTGTCCGCCTCCACCGCACGTTTGTACGCCTTGCCAGCCTCCTCCATGTCACCTTTCGCGTCGTATGCCCAGCCCATCAGCATGTGGGCATCGTCGTCCTTCACATCAGATTTGAGGATCGTTTCGGATATGTCCAGAACGCGATCAATCTCTCCCCGCTCTTTCATCAGCCCGGCGGTGAACAGTCCGATCTTCTTGTTCTCTTTGTATTTATCCAGCAGACCGAGGAAGTATTCCTCTTCAGCCCGCGTGTCGCTGCGCGCGGTGAAAGCGTTGTGGACTCCCGCCAGCGCGGCGTCTAACTCCGCGTCCAGACCCTTTTCCTGCTCGCTGATCTCTATAATTTTCATCAGGTCCAGTCTGCCCTCCTGCTGCATTTTCATAAAGTCTATAAACACCTGCTGCGAGTGGTCAAGCAATCTCTCAAGTCCTTGGCGGTAAAGCAGTTCCGCCTCCAAGAGTTTTCCCTGCGTTTCGCGGATTTTTGCCAGATGTATGTAAACATAATACTCGCCGCCCTTCTTCTTCCCGAGCGCAGCCGAAAAATATGACTCAGCGGCAGCAGTATCGCCTTTTTTTTCGGCGATGATCCCGAGTTTTGACGGCGGGACCGCGCTGTCAGGAAAAAGCGTTGCCATTTTCGCATAGACATCCTCCGCTTTGTCATACATTTTCAAGTCCTCGGAAAGCAACCCTGCCTTTTCGTGTGCCTTTTCGTTTTTCGGGTTTTTTGCAATGATCCGTTCGTATTCCTTCAGCGCCTCGTCTTTCTTCCCAGCACGCTCTAATAACTTTGCAAGGTTTTCCCTTGACTCCGTATCGTCTGGTTTGCGTTTAAGATATGAGCGCCATGTATCAATCGCCTCTTCAGGCTCTGCGATCTGCGAGCGCAGAGCAGCGAGTAGCCTCAGGTGTTCTGCATTACCAGGCTCTTTTTTCACAAGTTCTTCAAGGATGTCCCTTGCCTCAGCGTATTTTTCTGTTTGTATATATAGTGAGACGAGTATGGAAAGGATTTTCGGGTTCTTTTTGTTTTTTTTCACGGCGGCGTCAAGGATCTTTACGGCTTCTTCGGTCTTATTCAACTTCATCTTGCAAATCACAAGGTTGGAGAGCAAAGTCATATCCGAAGGGGAACGATCCAGCGCTTTCTGAAAATACATCTCCGCCTCTTTGTAGTCTTCCTGTTTGGCGGCGATCGAGCCAAGGGCTGCGAGTATATCCGGTCCTGCCTTGCCAGCCGCGTATAGGCCTTTGAATATCGCCCGCGCAGTGGCAATATCCCCATTCTGATATGCCGCCATGCCGATGTACAAATCAGCGTCCTTGAACTTCGGATTAAGTTTTTTCACCTTTATGAACGCCTCTTTCGCCTGACCGGTTTTGCCACTTTTCATTAACAGTGCACCGTACTGGTACCATAACTCGGATGACTTCGGCGAGGCTGCCGTCGCTTCCTTCAGGCATGCCTCTGCGGCGTCAATGTTTTCAATCTTTATGTGCAGATTGCAGAGGGCG
>JBFMBQ010000097.1:0-3687 GCA_040755115.1 bacterium | reverse complement strand
GCAGCGAGGCAAGGCGCTTGTCATGCCAACCGAAGCACAAGTGCAAGCCTCCTCCGAACACTCCCCTCCTTCCCAGATGTAGGGGCGCACGGCGTGCGCCCAAAAAAACGCACCGCCATGCGCCCCTAAACGCCCCCTCGTGTTTATTTGTATGACAATAACAACACGAACCCTGAACCGTGAACCCTGAACCGCCCTCAACCCCAGATGTAGGGCGCGCTCTCCTGTGCGCGCCTGCCCCCTCGTGCCACCCCCAAACTCGTTTGGGGGTGCCACTGTACACCCACGCCGTCGGTTCAAGGTTGCACCTTGAACCCAAATGATAATTTTATCTTTAACATTCATTTGTCATTTGTCCTTTGACATTTGACATTCATTATTCCCTCCTCTTCATCCGTGTCCATCCGTTTTCATCCGCGCTTCACTTATTTCTGTTTGACATAATCACAACTTTAGTAATATCATTCCACCTGAAATTTGGTGACAACAATGAAACAGCGAGTTGAAGTCTATATCCGCAACGGGCTTGTTGACGCCGCGGGCGAAGGACTGAAAAAAGATATTGAAGACCTCGGAATACACGGCGTTGAGGCGGTAAAGACTATTCAGGTCTATGAGTTAGAGGGCAGGGCAGGGCAGGGCATCGTAAAGCGAATCGGCAGCGAACTCCTCGCCGACGGCGTCACGCAGGGATTCCGCATCGGCGATGCGGCAACGGGCATTTCGCCCCCAGGCTGGGTCGTTGATGTCCGCTATCACACCGGCGTTACTGATGCGGTTGGAGCGTCAGCGTTAAAAGGCATTCACGATATGGGCATAGATGGTATTGATTCGGTGAAAACTTCAATGCGTTATGTGGTTCGCGGCAACATCTCCCCCTCCCAGATGGACGCAATATGCCGCAAGTTGCTGGCAAATACTGTGATCCAAACCTATCACATCCAAAAACTATGAAAATTTTAAAAGTCATCCTGTTAATCCTGTCAAATAAATTATGAAAAAAATTCAAAATTCAGTTGAAATAATTCCACTTGCAAACGTTGCGGATTCAGAGTTGCTGAAAATCAGCCGCACGCGTATGCTCTCGCTCAATCTGCCTGAAATGCGCGCAATTCAGAAATATTACGACGCGCTCGGTCGCGCACCAACCGATGTTGAACTTGAATGCCTTGCGCAAACCTGGTCGGAACACTGCAAACACAAGGTGTTCAACGGCATCACACGATACATTGAACACGGCAGAGAAGAAATAATTGATAATCTTTTTCGCAAAACAATTGTCAAGGCGACAGAAGATGTGCGCAAGGCAAAAGGGCGGCGCGATTTCTGCGTCTCCGTCTTCAAGGACAACGCCGGCATCATCCGTTTTGATGAAAAATACAACCTCGTCTTCAAAGTTGAAACGCACAACCACCCATCAGCGCTTGACCCCTACGGCGGCGCAAACACAGGCATCGGCGGCGTCATCCGCGACCCGCTCGGCACCGGTCTCGGCGCCAAACCTGTATTCAACACCGACATCTTCTGCTTTGCCGAACCCGATTTCCCCCACGACAAATTGCCCAAAGGAATTCTCCACCCGAAGCGCATCTTCAAGGGCGTCGTCGCCGGCGTCCGCGATTACGGCAACAAAATGGGCATCCCCACCGTCAACGGCTCAATCCTCTTTGACCGCCGCTTCCTCGGCAACCCTATCGTATATTGCGGGACTGGCGGTCTGATCCCGAAAGACAAATGCCGCAAGGCAGCGCAGCCGGGCGACCTCGTCATCGTCATCGGCGGTCGCACCGGCAGAGACGGCATTCACGGTGCCACCTTCGCCTCAATTGAACTTGACGACGAGTCGGAAGTTACCTCCAGCGGCGCCGTCCAGATCGGCAACCCCATTGAAGAAAAAAAGATGCTGGATATCATCCTACAGGCGAGAGACGAAAACCTCTATGATTGCATAACCGACTGCGGGGCAGGGGGCTTCTCCTCCGCAGTCGGCGAAATGGGACAGGACATCGGCGCCGAATTGCACCTTGAACGCGCCCCCCTCAAATACGGCGGTCTGCGCCCATGGGAAATCCTCCTCTCCGAAGCGCAGGAGCGGATGATACTCTCTATCCCGCCGAAAAATCTCAAACGCTTCATGGAACTCTGCCGCGCCGAAGATGTTGAAGCAACAGTCATCGGCGAATTCAAGAACGACAGGAAATTCACCGTTTACTATGATGCGCAGATTGTCGGCGAACTTGACATGGATTTCCTCCACAGCGGCGTGCCGCGCATTGAACGCAAAGCAGTATGGAAATCGCCGCAATTCAAAGAACCCGATTTCCCCGACCCGTCTGACCTTGCACCATATCTCTTGAAGGTGTTAGGCGAATGGAATGTTGCAAGCAAGGAATGGGTCGTGCGCCGCTACGACCACGAAGTGCAGGGCGGCTGCGTGCTGAAACCGCTTCAGGGCGTTGAGAACGACGGACCTGGAGATGCGGCGGTTCTCGCCCCTGTGCTTGGCTCTACCGTGGGGTTTGCTGTCTCAAGCGGCATATCAATCCGATACGGCGATATTGACACATATCTTATGGCAGCCTCCGCCATTGATGAAGCGGTGCGCGGCGTTGTGGCGGTGGGCGCCGACCCGGAACGCATTGCGCTTCTGGACAATTTCTCATGGGGCAATCCCGACAAACCCGACCGACTCGGCGGTCTCGTGCGCGCCGCACGCGCCTGCTACGATGTTGCTGTCGCTTACGAAACACCGTTCATTTCAGGCAAGGATAGTTTCTACAACGAATTCACTATCGGAAAGCGCTCAATCGCCGTGCCGCCGACTCTCCTGATATCTGCAATCGGTCTGATCGATGATGTCCGAAAAACTGTTTCAATGGACGCCAAAGAACCTGACAATCCGATCTATGTCCTCGGTAAAACTTATGATGAAACAGGCGGGTCAATATATTTCAGGATCAGGGGATATGTTGGTAATAAAGTTCCTGCGGTTTCTCCGTATGAATCAAAACGCCGGATGATCGCACTGCATCAAGCGATAAAGAGCGGACTTGTGCGCGCCTGCCACGATGTGTCCGACGGTGGATTACTCGTTGCCCTTGCCGAAACGGCTTTCGCCGGCGGGCTCGGCATGACAATAAACGCAAAAAATATCCCGCACAACACCAACATCACCAGAAATGACACGCTCCTTTTCTCGGAATCAAATTCCCGCTTCGTAATTGAAGTTGACCGCAAAAAGGAAGACCGCTTCCGAAAAATAATGAAAGGCTTCCCCTGCCGCAAAGTCGGAATCCTCACCAAAAAAGATGATTTCATCGTAACAGGTCTCAACGGCAGAAAAATCGTGAACGCAAAAATCAAACGCCTCAAAGAAGCCTGGCAGAAACCATTAAGATGGTGAACAATTGTTCAGATAATATTTTTCTGCTACAATATACAGTGAAATGGCAATACCATTATTTAAGATTCCAGAAATAAACGATTGTTTCTCTGATACTTATCAGATTGTAGTGCATTGCGGTGACGCCTTTGATTTCTTAACAACAATTCCAAGTGAAATTATGACATTAATAATTACATCACCGCCGTATAATCTCGGCAAAGAATATGAAAACAGAACCCAGATACAAAACTACCTTAAAGTTCAGGACAAAACGATTGCAGAATTAGTGCGAGTATTGAAAC
>JBFMBQ010000096.1:0-3489 GCA_040755115.1 bacterium | reverse complement strand
AAATAATGCAAAGAAGATTTGGTACAAGCGCCATGTTTCGCCATCTGAATGCGAGCAGATATTTTTCAATCGTCCTCTTGTGATTGAGGACGATATTAAACATTCCGAAGTGGAAAACTGCCTCTATGCCCTTGGACATACAGACGCAGACAGGAGGTTGTTTGTTGTCTTTACCGTTCGCCAAAGCCTTATCCGTGTTATCTCAGCAAGAGACATGAACCGCAGGGAAAGGAAGGTGTATCAATCATTATGAAAAAGAAGATACCGGCATTTAAGAGCGAAGACGAGGAAAGAGACTTCTGGTCGTCTCGGGATTCCACCGAATATGTGGATTGGAAGAAGGCTAAGAAGGTTGTGCTGTCGGAACTTAAGCCCTCGCACAAAACGATTTCTCTAAGACTCCCTAAATCCATGCTTGAGGAACTGAAACTATTGGCAAACAAGCGTGATGTCCCTTACCAGTCGCTTTTAAAGATATTTCTTTCGGAAAAAATCAAGGAAGAACTTAAGGCGCATTGAAAGGGCTGGCAGATTCCCCCCTGCGCGAAGCAAGACGCGCCTCACTCAGAAAAGGTCTAAAATATTGATTTTTGTGTCCCATTACTATAAAATTCAATGCCTGTATAGGTTTGTGCAAGATTTTTAAGTAACTTTATACTTGCAGGAGATAGGCATTGGAAACGATTGAATGGCTTGATGATGTCGCTGCAATAAGGATGATAGACCAGACTTTACTTCCTTACAGGGAGAAGTATATTGTAATACGCAGAGTGGATGATTTAACGGAGGCGATAAGAGTGATGCGGATACGCGGTGCGCCTGCGATTGGCGTGGCGGCTGCGATGGGTATGGCGCTCGGAGCAGCGCGATACAGTGGGAAGAACGGCGGAGATTTCATCAAGTATATGGATGAGGTTGCGAAGAAACTGATAGATACTCGTCCCACAGCCTCAAACCTGTTCTGGGCGGTAGAGAGGCAGCACAAGAAGTTGCATCGCATGCGCAACCGTCCGGTGGAGCAGATACGCAAATCGCTCGTTTCAGAGGCGAAGAAGATTCATCGTGAAGATATAGCGGCGAATCGGAAAATGGGCGAATTCGGCGCGAAACTGCTGCGCAGGGGCAGCGTGGTTATTACACATTGCAATGCAGGCTCTCTGGCAACAGGCGGATACGGCACTGCGGTGGGCGTCATACGAACCGCTGCGCGGCGGGGGCTGATCTCGAAGGTCTATGTCTCCGAGACACGCCCGCGTCTTCAGGGCGCTCGTCTGACCGCTTTTGAACTCCTCAAATATAATATCCCTGCAACACTTATATGCGACAGCGTGGCAGGCAGTCTGATGGCTCAGGGAAAAATCAATTGCGCTATCGTCGGCGCTGACCGCATTGCCGCAAACGGCGACTTCGCAAACAAGATCGGCACTTATTCGCTTTCTGTCAACGCAAACGCACACGGCATCCCGTTTTATACAGCCGCACCGGTATCAACGATTGACCTTTCAGTCAAATCAGGCAGCGGGATACCGATTGAGTATCGCCCCGACGATGAGGTGCGCCGAATCAACGGCGCTCTTATCTGTCCCAGAACGATACCTGTCCTGAATCCCGCCTTTGATGTTACGCCGGCGCGGCTTGTTACCGCTATAATTACCGAGCGCGGAGTGTGTTATCCGCCGTATAAAAACAGTCTTAAAAATTTGTTCAACGGCACATCATGACGCTTGAGACTTTGCAGACAGCGATGAGAAGCGCCGGCAAGTCCCAGAAAGGCGCTGGTAAATTCAACTGGGAGTATATCTGTTGTGTTGAATTTCCGGAGGGGAGCGGCATAAAGGGACTGTTCGCCGTCGCCGACGGTTCGCCGAGTCCCGCCCGCGGCGACCGCGCCAGCGAGATGGCTGTTGAACTTCTCAAAGATTTCTTCGCCGATTTTCGCTCCCAGCCGTTGCCGTCTGACAACTTAAATCTCCTGAAGCAATGCTTCGCGGAAATAAACAAAACCCTCATCAACAGCAACCATCGCGAGCCTGAGGGCGGCGAAGAAACATCTCAGCCGCTTCTTACCACGCTTACGGCGGGTTATGTGCAGAACAATACGCTCTATGTGGGGCACGCAGGCGCGAACATACTTTATCTCATAGACGACGGCAAAATACAGAGGCTCACCGAGATTCATCCTACTGAAGTAGCCGAAAATCCCGATGAAGCGGAGAATCTGACATCTGTCGGCGTCCTCGGCTGGGATGAAAAAAAACTGCGCGCGGATTTCTTTGCCGTCCCAATCAAGGGAAACTCGGTTTTTATCTTCTGCACCGATGGTGTGATTTCACGCCTCAGTAACCTGACTCTCGTGGAAACATGGCTTGAGATGCGCACACCGGAAGCGGCTGTGGAAAGGCTGCTGGAACGGTCGGAAAAACGCGGCGCACCGACGGATGCAAGTGCTGTGATCCTGCAATTCGCAACTGAAGAGGAAATCCCGAGCAGGTTCGTCGGTCCAATCCATTACCCGGCAGGCGCCATACTTAAAAAGTATCTCCTTTCCGCAGCGCTTCTAACGCTCCTGACCGTTCTTCTCTTATCCAGTGAGCCGCTTTTGCGATTAAACATCCCGGGCGGCGCCCCGGTCGCAGAATATAAACCGCAGGTAAAAATTGAATCGCCGCCGACACCGCCCGTTCTTCCTGCATCTGAAATTGTAGTCTCAAGAATATTCGTTTCCGTTATGCCTGCCGATGCGCGGGTGCTTGTGAACGGCACTGAAGTGAAGGGTTCATCTCCCTTCCGAATCAGTATCCCTCAGGGGCAGGCAGTGAAACTTCGCGTGGAGCGCAGCGGGTATATACCGCACGAGGAGACGCTCACCGGCGAGGGCGGTGTCAGCGGTTCCAAACTTATAACGCTTCGTCAGGAAAAGAAGGAATACGGCTCGCTCAGCCTTTCTTGTGCGGGCGGATGCTATGCGTTGTTCCTTGACGGCAGCAGGGTGCAGACGACTTACCCGCGGGAGGAACTTCAGATAGAGAGTCTAACTGTTGGGAGACACACTGTTCGCGCCGAAGCGGGAAGATTCGCGCAGGAAAAACGAGTTGAGATTAAGGCGGGGCGGTCAGCGGAGTTGAATTTTGAATTTCCGGAGGCTGCTCGTGCGGAGGCGATGAAGGCGGAGAGACCATCTACAGCAGAACGCTCGGACAGTGCGGCAGAGCAGGGAAAGCAGGTTGTGCGAAAGGACACCGCCCCCGCCGCACTTCCAAAACCCGAAACCGGGCTGAAACGCGCATTTTTCACCGTGAAGACTAATATTGCAGGCTGCACTGTAATGGTCTTTCAGAACGACCAACTCGTGCGCACGGGTTTCTCGGGCGAGCGGATGGATGTGCCTCCGGGCAGATACATCGTTAAGGTGATGAAAGATGGTCATGAGCCGGTAGTAAAAGAGGTTGAATTGAGAGAAAAGTCGTCCACGCTTGAATTCACAATTCG
>JBFMBQ010000095.1:0-9548 GCA_040755115.1 bacterium | reverse complement strand
GGCGTTCTCATCTGTATTGAATGTTATCGTCGGCGAAGTTGTTGCAATAGTTGAGCCTTTCGCCGGATTCCAGTTGCTCTGAATTGGCGGATTTGTATCGCACGGCGAAGATGTTACATCTTTGTTCTGTGCGAATTCGGAAGTGTTGCCGTTGGCATCGGTTACGGTGGCGGTAACATAAGTGCCGCCCGAGACGGTAACTGTGATAGTGAAATTCCCGCTGCCGTCAGTCGTGGTTTTGTCTAAATACGCATACCCCTCGCCCGCACCTGAACCGTCCTGCCCAACGACAGGCGCCGCAACGTTGTCAACGCGGAAAACCTCAACCGTGCAACTCGCACACGCTGTGCCGTTCACCTCATAACTGCCGCCGCCGAGATCATCAACACACGAAATCACCGGCGCAGCAAGGTTATCGTTCGCACCATCGCCGGCAAGGTCAATGCCAAGACCGGTATTTGAATAAATCCTATTTTGTGAGATCGTGTTGTAACGGGTGCTCGCACCGGTTATATAAATCCCGTCATCACCGTTATTTGCGATTATATTCGCTTTCCCCGCGGAACCTCCGATCTCGTTGCTTTTTGCATAACCATTGACCGCGTCGCCGAGGATGAAAACCCCATAACTACCATTAGCAACGGCAGCATTTCCAGCAGCATTTGTTCCAATATAATTTCCGAAAATTTTATTCCCACTCGTTTCTTTAAAAAATCCAACAATATAAACGCCATAGCTGGTATTGCCTGAGATTATATTTCTTTCACTAATTGTTGTCCCACCTATTATGTTGTTTTTAGAACCGTTTTCAATTCTTATCCCATCTGAATTCGCTAGTGCTGCGGTGCCAGAAACATTTGTGCCGATATAATTCCCATATACCTTATTTCCATCAATTCCTTCACCCTGCATATGTATGCCCACTTGGGTATTACCAGAAATAATATTTCTTTCACTTGCAATTATCCCGCCAATTGTATTATTCTTTGCACCCGAGCCAATATAAATCCCAGTAGTGTTACCCAACCCCACCGAGTCTGATGAATTTGTACCAATGTAATTGCCTGCTATTATATTACCTGTTGCTGAAATACCTGAGATTTCAATACTACCATATATTGCACTAAAACGCACTATTGTTAAACCGCGAATTTCATTGTTTGCCGATTCAATCCTGATACAATTAAAATTCCCGTTATTGCCATCAATAGTAACTACTTTACCCGTATCATTTTTAATTATCGTCCCGTTACTATTGATACCACTGAGTGTTTGCAGTGCTGAACCAAGAACGATGGGGTTATTATCCCAATCAAAGGTATTATCAAAAGTTATTGTGTTTGATCCGCCTGTGGCATTCGCCTCTTTTATACATTCGCGCAGCGAGCCGTAACAATTGCTACAGTCGTTATTCGTTGTTACCGTCCATGTTGAGCAGTAGGCTGCCGATGTTACAGTAAGCGTCGCCGAACTTGTGGCAGTATTTGATGCATCTGTCGCAGTTATAACTGGATTATATACCTGCGGCGTCGTGCCGACCGATGCAGTAATGCCCGTCCGCCGCCAGGTATCTCCGCTGATGAATGTCAGCGGATCACTTGCGCCGCCGCCGATGGGTGATAAATTAACCGTTACAGATGATATATTGTTATTCCCATCTGTTACACTGCATTCAAGCGTTGTCGTTGTGAGCCCGTCCGCAGGTATTGAGTTCGGCGTAAATGCGCAGCCGGACAAGGTCGGCGGCACATCCGTTACAGTCAATGTCCCGCACTCCGTATCGGTCTCGCCGCCGTAGTCCGTTACGGTTACGCAGATGTTTTTCACACCCGGTGAAGTGCCGAGTTGAACAAGAACATTGCCGCTGATTGCGCCGTCATTCGTATATGTGCAGTCATTAGCGGCGGAATCGCCGAATGTGCCGTTATCATACAAATTGACAGAACTTGTTGCGCCGCCCACTGGGGAAAGGTCAACGGTTATCTTATATATATCAGAGTCGCTGCACGCAGCAGGCTTGTTATTCTGGTCATTGACTACAGCGGTTATTTTGAATCTGCCATCGTAAGTGGGAAGATTATGCGGTGGTCGCGTAGCAGGAGTAATAGTAACAGAACCGGGAGTTATCGTTGGCGCATAGTTCCGCTCCAGAGCACAGAACTGATTGCTCCTTGACAGATATATCTCCGCATCGCCGGATGGTCCCAGAGCGACAGCAGGGCTGTTCCAGTAATCGTCAGGCGCAGGAAATGATTGCGCTGTTGTCCCGTTGGAGATATTAAGTAACTTTAATTTTGACGCAAATCCATTCACCATACTGCAAATAACAACCGATCCCGCTCTTGATACAACGCATTTGGTCCAGTTCATATATCCCGGAGCACCGAACATCTCCGCCGATTGCCATTTCAGATTGGCAGAACCTCCAAGGTCTTCCATCGCCCTCACATAACCGTCATTTGATCCTACGAAAAGAACATCATTGCCAGCGGGATTGTCATAGTATGATAACTGTCCATAAGTCCCAACCCCGATGTTATACTCCCAGACTTGTGCCCCTGTGGCTGCATTAAGTTTTAATACCTTGCCAGTGCGCAGAACGGCATATACATATCCGTTCTTCACCACCGCGCCGTGAATATGGTTGTCTTCTGAATAATAAGTCCAGCGTTGTGTCCCTGCGCCATCTGAACAATCCGTGTTGTCGCCCGGCACAGCATCCGTTCCTGTCCCGGCACATATCGCATACAGATAATCCTCGCTGCCGACATAAACCGTTGCTACCGCACCACCGCCTCCATCTACATCCTCAACAGCAGGAGTATTGTAATAATATCCTGTCGTCCTTATCGTGCCGACTGCGGATGGGAAAGTCCACATCTTCGTAAATGTGCCGCCGTTGTCCCTGATGCCGAAAACCTGACTTGTCCCATCGGAGTCCTTCGTTGTCGTTACATAAATCATATTGCCATAAACAGCAACGCCTGTTTTTATGGAGCGGTTGTTCAAATCCGCTGCCGCCGTCTGCCATGTCGTAGCGCCTGTGGTTAAGTTTATTTTGTAAAGTTTTCCCTGTGGCGACGGTGATCCTAATGTCCCGACATAAAGTGAATTGGTCGCACCTAACACAACCTCTATTGAAGCCTCTATATCGCCATCAGCCAGATTCTTGGGCCACCCTGCGCCACACGCACTTCCATCAGTCTGCTTCAAGCAATAAATTTTGTCATCTGTTGATGGAACATACACATTGCCGCTGCTGTTGACCACTGCCGCCCCGCCATAAACTGTGTTCGTATTGGCACACCAGCGGAAGGTATAGTATGGTTGAACATTGAGTGTGCTTTCTGATGTGCGCGAAAGATTGCAGCCTAAGGAGAGCCAATCGTTGCCGCACGCCGCATCCGTGGCAGCCGTGTAAAGCGGCGGCAGAATCTCAGAGGATTCAACAGTAACAACCGCAGATGCGGTGTAAGTATCGGCAGCGGCGGTAACAGTGCCGATGCCGACATTAACGGCAGCGAAAGTGCCGTCCTGCACGATCGTGCCTATGCCGCCGGTCAATTTCCAATCAGGGTTTATCCTAACAGGCGCAGCAACACCGCCGACCACCTGCGCATCGTAAGCGTAAGCGGCAAACTGAACGGTCTCGCCGCGCTTCATAGTGATAGACGCAGGCTCTATCCGTATTTCCCTAACATCGCTCTCAAGCACAACTATCTGGATTTCACTCTCGTCCGAAGCGCCGGATGTATCCTTAACCGTAACTCTTATATCAACCACGCCCCGAATATCAGGCGCATGCCACCCTATGATATTCGTGCCATTGGAATTAATTGTCCCCGCCGACGCCGACCATTCATACACAAGCGGATCACCGTCAGCATCAACCGCAATTACTTCTATCTTTATGTTTTCGCCCGTCTTAACGAACAATTTCTGTGCGGTAATATCCTTTATGCCCGGCACACGATTTGCGCCTGTCAGCGCATTTATCGCACGCTTCGCATTTATCCTGCCGCCGAGCGGATAATCCGTCGCTATCGGGTCGGCGTTGGAAATTATATAATCCCTTAATTCCCCAGCGGTCAGGTCGGGCTTGATGGACAGCAGCAAGCCGGCAAGCCCCGCCGCAAAGGCGGAAGAAAGGGAAGTCCCGCTTTTAAGTTCATATCCGCCGGCAGCGGTTGTCGTATAAATCTGGCTGCCCGGCGCTGCAACATCAACACCTGTGCCGTAGTTTGAGAAATCAGCGCGCCTGTCTTCTGAATCCGTTGCCCCGACGGACAGCACAAACTGATCTGCGCCCGGCAGGAAAGTCGCCGAATCGTGAGCGCCATTGCCCGCCGCTCCAACTATCAAGGCATTGCGACTGTATGCCGCTTCCGTAACAACGCTTACAAGTTCATGCACATCTGACCCAAGCGTAAAATCGGCGCCGATTGCAATATTTATCACCCGCGCACCGGCATCAGCAGCATAAGTTATGCCGTTCAGGACAGAATAGAGCGGGCAGACACCGGTGTCCGTGCAAACCTTGACAGGCAGTATTCGGCAGCCCCAGCATACCCCGGCAACGCCCTCCCCATTATCGCCCTCGGCAAGCGCAACGCCTGCAACAGTAGTGCCATGACCGTTCACATCGGTTGTATTATCCGCAGCGGCAGGATCAACAAGATTCTTTCCCTTCAGCACCCTGCCCGCAAATTCCTTATGCGAGACATCAACGCCGGTGTCAAGTATAGCAATTATCGGATTTGACTGCGGGAAAAACTCCTTCCACACCGCAGGCAGTTGCACCTTCTCAAAGCCCCAGCGGTTGAGCGCGGGCGCAGAGACATCAAACACAGGATCATTCGGGACTGCGTTGAGCGAGAGGAGATAGTTAAGTGAAGAACCCTTGACATCCGCAAACGATTTCAGCGCGCCTGCCGCCGCCTTCTGTGAAACTGTAACAAGTTTGAACTGGTAAACGCCTGCCCGTTCATTCCTGCCGATGATCTGCGCGCCGATTGATGTGGCGACCTCTTCCGCCCTCAAGAGACCCGTTCCCGCCTCAAATGCGACTAACAACTGGTTTGAAATATAAATATTCCCCGATTCATCTCTTGCAATAGGGTCTTTTTCTGTAAACGGATATGCGTAAACAGACGAATCATCCGCCGCAATAACATCATCACTCGGCGCAGCGCCAGGCTTGGCTGACAGTTCAAGCACCGCTACCCGTTTTGAATGGATCAGATAGCCCGTCCATGGTTTAAGCGTCAGAGACGATATGTATTTACCGGTCGCTGTGTCGTAATAAAACGCTGTCTTTCCGATGCCGTCCGCCTGAAGGAACGGCTTGCCGTTGATGCGCGCGGCGGTGTCAAGCGAGATTTCAGTTAAGAAGGGGTTTCCTACAAGGTTCCAGCCGGGATTGAGGACGACGGCGAAGGACTTCGTCTCATCAACAGGCGTCCCCTTAAACTCAAATGATGCCGTTTGCGGAAGGTAAACCCAGAAGGCGCGCCCGGGTGCAACCGTCCCCAACTCCGAACAGCCTACATAACGGTTGCCTACTGCCCCGAAAACGACAATATCGGAACGCTCGGCAAGCGAACAAAGTTTGTAATCTTCCCCAGGTGAGAACGGAAATGCAACAATTTGCCAGCCCGGCGAGAAAGAGCGTGTGAACTTTTCGGCATGAACGCAGGTTGAAACAAATAATAATATTACTATTAATAAGGGTATTTTCTTTAAAATACCAAAATTCATATAATTCTACTTATTAATATACCCCAATTTATAATTCTATAACAAATATCCATTTTTTAACAGATTTATTGTTAATTTTGTAAAAATATTTTGTCAGGTATGTGAATGAAAATCCTGATTGTCTTTTAATGCGCCTTGCGCCTTGCACCTTGCACCTTCTGCACCAGAATCAAATTCGCATACCTGCACCACAACCACCATAAAAATATACCTGTTAAACTAATCAAAAAAACATTCAAAGCAGCCACCGTCCTCGCCCTCACCAATGACTCAGGCAGCCCCATGTTGTTCACCAGATAATAAGTGAACGGACTTGATGGACCGTTGCGAGCGAATAAACTTATATAACTGAAAAGGTTCTTATCCAGAGTATAAGTAAATTGTGCGCCAAACCAGTTGATTAAAAACGATATTACACAGAAAAACACAACAAACCACGCGGGCGCACTTTCAACCGCAAACGAGGAAAGCAGAAAGAAAAAAGGAATAGTTACAACAAGATACCGCGGACCAAATGAAGAACCGGATGCCCACAATGGATAGGATGAAAATGCTGAAAGATAAATTAGAAACATCACAGTAATAAAAATTACTTCTCGTTTTGCTCTGTCAGGCAATATTGGCAAAACCGATGCAAAGTTGTTTCTCTGCACCATTCTTAAATATATGGTTAATCCCGTCAGGGAAAGAATCATTGCAGGCATGAAAGTAAAAAACCCATGCCGCATCCCGATAAGATATTCCCTTAAGTTATGCAGAGAAAACGAGCGAAAACCCATAAAACCCGCCCTGAAATGCTCAACAAATGCCTCGTTCGCCATGTAGTAGTTATAACTGGTCAAATATCCTCCGAAACATGCCTTCTGATACAGCAGCAAAACTATCAGCATGAGAACAAAACCGAACCCGAAAATAAAAATCCGCACAGACCTTACTCTCATCAGCAGATAAAGCGCAAAGATAACGGCAAAGAAAAAGTAAGAATAACCGATCAGCAGGCACATCCCGCAGCATAGCCCGCTGGCGAAAAGCCTGAAGAAAGGCGGGGCATAATAATCAGGCTTATCACCCGGATACAGCAGCAGATAAAAACCTGCGAACGCAAAGAAAGCCCCCACCGTTGATTCAGCAAAATATTCAAGTGAATAACTGAAAATTATCGTGCCCAACCCCGCCGTCAGTGTAATAAGAATCTTCCACCTTCCATTTTTCATGCCGAAATAACCCAAAACTCTGTAAAACATAACCATCATCAGACACACAAGAATATCGTTCACAATTACATTGATGATAAAATGACTGATTGTCTCCGAACTTCTTATAAATTCAGGCGTGATTAATCTCACCACGGCATATACCGGCGCCGCCAAAAAAGACAGACCAGGATTCGCAGCAAGATAATAATGCCCCTCGTAAAAAGATTTATCACCAGTTCTCTTATGGCAATGATCTATGTTCATAACGCCGCGGTTGACAATACTGTATGTGAGACACAAATACCGGTTCGCATGCAGCGGCGGTCTCTGGTAATAAATGAAAAGAATCATCAGTGTTATAAAGATTGCGATTTCTTTACGGTTCATACTCACCTGTGGTAAAACCTGTTAATCCCGTCTCTCATCTAAAAACAAAAACGGCAGGATATAGACCCTGCCGTATTATACTTATTCAGACTGATGAAGGGATTCAATCTTTCTATAATTCATCAATATCTTCTTCATCTTCTCCTTCTTCTTCCTTCGGCGTCAAGGCGTCAAATTCCTCGCGCGTGCCGTAACCTTCAAACTTTGCGCCGGAGTCCGCCTCTATCTTTATCTTCATCACCGGCTGCCAGCCCTTTTTAGTCTTGTCAGGCAGCACAAAATCTATGCTTGCGCCACCGTCTATATCAAATACCTTATGCGATGACATACTCTCAATCCTGCCGCCTTCAATATTGAAATCCATCGTCCCTTTTATATCCCACGGCACTACGAGTTTTATGTCCTTTATTGTCATCGTGTTCTCGCCAACCGGGATCTCCGGTATCATCGCAAGAAAACTCTTCAGGAATGAGGCGTCAAATGTGCCCTTTGATGTGTATGAAATCTTTGCCACACCCTTGTCCACCGCATCAAGTTTGAAATCAAAAGTAATCTTGGGCAGAAACGGAAGCCCCACATCCTCTGTGGAAAATGACTGGCTCCAAGTCTCCCCTACTGCAACCGGATTTTCAGGAAACAGCGGCGGCAAAACACTTACCAGCATCGGCAGCAGTGTCCCCATCGCAAGTTCACCGATGTCAATCCCCAATCCCGACATCATATCTTTGCCCTTACCCTCACCGATGCCGCCTTCGCCCATCGGCGACGATTCTATCGTCAGGTCTTCCACCTTCCCGAACTTGTTAAGTGTAACTTTCGCAGAAATGAAGGATTTATCAGTATCTCCTAACAAGCCCTCAAGGCGAAGCAGTTCACCGAGCGCAATTTTCGCTATTGTCCCCCTCATATCAAAAACTATCGTCCCGTCTTCAACGGAGATAGTATCAAGAAATGCTATAAACTCCGCATCTCCAGATAGATTATCACCTGTCATTTTGGCGCCGGGCATCGGCAGCCCGTTCAGGTCCATTTTCATTGCGCCGCCGGCACTGATCCGATACTTCAGGATTTTGCCCTGCTCACCTTTAAACTGCAAGGTAACCTTATCCTGCCCCAGTGCAAGTACAGAAACAAAAACAAATAAAAACATTACCACCGCAGCAACTGAAATCCTCATGTTTTTCATCTCCGCCTCCAAGGATAATAAAATTTACCGTCCAGATTATATATTCCACACCGCAATTGTGCAAATATAATTTTCTCTCCAGTGCAATAAATCTTTTTAAACCGCTTTAACGGCGTAGATTGTTAAACTTTGAACTTTGAATCTTATTAATTTAAACTTTTAATTTGGTCTTTGGACTTTGAAATTAACCCCCCATTTCACCCCCCTTTCACCCTTTTCACCCCTCGTGTAATCCGTGTCAATCCGCGTCAAAAATTCTGCGCGAAGCGCATTAATTTAAGCACAATGACATCCCTTTACAAACAATAACGCATAAATAATAAAAATTAAAACTTGAAAAAACGGTAATTTTTGATTATAATAGTAAATACCTTGCGGTGAATTATTATGAATTTTGGATTACTGATTCTATTTTGATTTTATTCCTTAATACCGTCAGAAGACGACACGGAATTTCATAAGTGTATTTTAAAAAAAGTGTAATTTTTATCTGAAATACTGGATTTTATTATTGAACTCTGAATTAAGATGAAAATTAAAAATATTGTTGACAAAATGAGAAAAAATTCTATAATTTATGGTTTGTAATTATTTTCAATTGAGATAACCAATGAAGATAAATAAAGACCTCCAAAAATTAATCAAGGAATCCGAAAAAAGAAGCAGCGTCTACTACGAAGACATAATTGACGCTATCTGCACCGAAGAGATCCTTGACGATGAAGAAATTGAAGAAATTCTTGACCTCTTTTCCGACAGAGGAGTAACGATACTTGATGATAACGACCTGCCTATCGTGCGCGGTGAAGAGGCATTCGGACCGCAGCGGAAAAAAGCCGATGAGCATACCCTCGCGGATGCCCCGATTGACGATTCAATACAACTTTATATGAAATATGTCGGAAAAGTGCCCCTCCTGACCCACGAGGAAGAAATCGCCCTCGCTAAAAAAATTGAGCAGGACAACGAAGAATCCAAACAACGGCTGATTGAGGCGAACCTGCGCCTCGTAGTCAGCATCG
>JBFMBQ010000094.1:0-5958 GCA_040755115.1 bacterium | reverse complement strand
TGAGATCAAACAGGCGATTGATGCACGGAAACGAGAGATGGAAGAAGTGAAAAAAGAAAAGAAGCGGGTTGATGGAGTTCTGAAGAAGTACTACGAGGCATTTGAATCCGGCACATTAAGTCCAGAAGAGTTAAAGTCCCGCATCAAAACGCATCAGGGACGGGCTGATGAAATTGATCTTGAGATTAGAAACCTCCAGAACGAGATCTCTTTCTGTGAATCTAAACAAGAGGGTGGACTGGCTACGCTCCTGAAGGTTGACTTCAAACGCCTGCGTGGCATGTTTGATACCTTGCCGTTTGAAAGAAAGAAGGAATTCCTGCGGGCGTTCATTGAAAAGATCGTCATCGCCCCGGAATGGTATGAAATCCATTATGTGTTGCCGTCGGGCATGGAAGCAGATCATTTGCTCTTCAATTTTGATGGTGATGGTGACAGAAAAAGCGAAAACAACGGGTTAGATAACGATCCAGATACTTTTCGTAAGTACGACAACGGAGGGTCGGGTTTGAACCCCCAGAAAAATTCTGTAAGTACTTTTGACAGA
This sequence comes from bacterium, assembly GCA_040755115.1. Lineage (GTDB taxonomy): Bacteria > UBP15 > UBA6099 > UBA6099 > JBFMBQ01 > JBFMBQ01. The sequence continues at coordinate 5,411 of JBFMBQ010000094.1, read as the reverse complement.
CACAGCGAAATTGCACTCCGAAGCGGTACATACAGAAAAAATAAAAAAAAACGCCAACAACCCGAAATTCGCGTTGGAAAAATCAGAAGCGAAAAAACGGCTTGAAAACAAGCCGATTTCTGATGTTGCCAATCAGCGACAAGAAGAACATTTTTCCCTCGGTGGGTTCAGCGGAGAGAGTGGGATTTGGTCAGGCGCTCGCTCGGCATCATGCCTCGCTCCGCCTGACCACGGTTTTTCACTATTTTTTCTGTCCTGAAAAAATGCGCTTTGCGCCGTTCAAAACCTTTCAAATCCCAAAACGGAGAGAGTGGGATTTGAACCCACGATGACTGTTTCCAGCCATACACGCTCTCCAGGCGTGCGCCTTAAGCCACTCGGCCATCTCTCCAAAAAGTCTTTATTATAATTTTATCAGCGGCGCGCTGCTTGTTCAACATTTCGCCTTTACGATGTAAAATTTTGAACTGTAAGTGTTTCCCAAAATAACAGAATTTTGTTAAAAAATACTTGACAAACTGAAAATTTTCCTTTAGCATTTAATAGATTTGGTTTATTTCCTCTTTGGTGTTGTGATTGAGCCCTGACTTCAACTCAAAAAAGGGCTCATTTTTATTGGCTTTTTTCTCCATCCCGCTAACTTTAATACCCTCAATAATACCCATCAGTGATAGAATTTTCTAACGCCTGTAAAGATCATCGCGATCTTGTGCTCGTCCGCCGCCGCGATGACCTCGTCATCACGCACTGACCCCCCTGGCTGCACGACCTGCCTGACCATTGTCGCCGCTGCATTATCAAGCCCATCGCGGAACGGGAAGAATGCATCAGATACGAGCAGCACTTCTTTGCTTCTCAACTGCCGGCGCACATATTTTTTCTCCTCGCCGAGATATTTCCTTAATGTTTTTCTGTCTTCTTTTTCAAGTTTCAGGGTGTATTCTTCCCGTGTGCCTGTGCCGATTGTGTGCGCAAAGAACTCGCGGCGCAGGTTATCCTGTGCGCGCTGTCCTGCGAGTGCAACGGAATCCTTGCGGTTGGGCTGCCCGCACCCCATTCCGAGGATCTGGTATTTCCCGGTCTCATATTCTCTGGCGATACTTATGGCGTTGGATTTGACATATTTGACATGTCGAAGTGCAAAGTTCAAGAGACCTGCGCGCGATAGGGAGATTTTTCTGCGGGTTACGATGCCGACGCGCAGGCGCTTGCCGCTGTTTGCGCACTCCAGTTCGCGTGCGCCCTTGAAGAGTTGTTCCGCCGAATCTGTCAGATAATATTTATCGTCGCGCTCCTGTTCTAACAGACCGCCGAGGACGCCCCGCAGGACAGTCGGCTGGCGGTCAATGCCAGGTTCGGGATACTCAAGAATACGGAGTGCAGTTTTTCTTTCCTTGAGAAAATCAAGGACATCGTCCGGCACCGCCGGGGCAAGCAGCACTTCAACGAAGCGCTCCGCAAGAATAGCCGCTGTTGGCATATCAAGCGGGCGGGTTACGGCGATGACGCTGCCGAAGGCGCTGACGGGATCGCCTTCCCATGCGCGTTCAAATGCTTCAACGAGTGTTGCGCCTGTGGCAAGCCCGCAGGGATTGGCGTGCTTGATGATTGACACGGCGGGGACATCATAGAACTCCAGTGCCGATGCGAGGGCAGCCTCGCCGTCAAGGTAGTTGTTGTAGCCGAGCGCGCCGCCCATTACCTGCCGTGCGTGCGGGACGGTGGGTTCTTTTACGCCGGGCTGCTTGTAGAGCCAGCCTTTCTGATGCCAGTTTTCGGCGTATCTGCCGAGTTGGATGCCGTTCATGAATTTCAGCCTTTTCTGTTTATCACCGAGAAACCGCTGCGCGAAAAATATGCTGATTGCAGCATCGTAATCGGCGGTGCGCTCATAGGCTTCGGCTGCGAGCCGCTGACGCGTATCAATAGATAAACTCCCTCCGGTTTGCTTCATTTCATCCATTATTTCAGGATATTTTTGCGGATTCACTACGACCGCCACGCCTTCATAATTCTTTGCCGCCGCGCGCACCATGCACGGGCCGCCTATGTCTATGTTCTCCACAGCCGTATCCACAGTTACATCCGCTGCGGAGGTTACCTTTTCAAACGGATACAGGTTGCAGACGACGAGGTCAATCTTCGGGATACCGAGTTCCTCCGCCTGCTTGATGTGCTCGGGATTATCACGCTTGTAAAGCAACGCACTTTCATACTGGAAAGATATGGTCTTCATCCTGCCGTCAAAGTAATCATCTTCTTCATTTTTCGTAACGGCAGAGATGGGAACTATGTTAATGCCATTTTCCTGAAGGAGTTTCCCCGTTCCGCCGGTAGAGATTATCTTCACACCTGTGTCCTGAAGAAATTTTGCAAAATCAACGATGCCGGTTTTGTCGCTGACGCTCAATACTGCTGTTTGTATTTTCAGCATAACCACGCCTCCCTTCCGAATGTGAAATTATATCACATTTTGATCCGCAGATTATACAGAGTTGCACTGATTTTTTAATAAGAGTTGAACTCAAGAGAATAAAAATTATAATTTGAAGAAATGTATTCAGTGCTGGTAAGGAAAGATAATTTCTTCCGCTCGCGATTTTTATTCGCTATCCCTATGACATTGCTTTTCTGCGCCTTTCTTGCCACTTCAATAAGTCCAGTCGGTGGCGAACTCACTGACAAAAAAAACGATATTGAACAGGAAATCAAAAAAGTAAAAAAGACTCTCAACAAGAAAACACTTGAGCGCAAGAACATTTCGCGCCAGATAAATCAGATAGACATAGAGATTGAAAAGACGAGCCGCGACCTTGAACACACACAACGCGAACTGAAAAAAAACAAGACAGAGCAGGTATACCTCGCAAAAAAACTCGTTGAGGCACAGGAAAATTACGAACAATACCTCGCCGTCTTCAGAGAGCGGCTCGTATCATACTATAAAAATGGAAATGTAAGTTACCTTGAAGTCCTACTTAACTCCACCTCCTTCAGCGATTTTACCAGCAGATTGTATTACCTGCGCGCTCTTGCCCTGCACGATATGGATACACTGAAGAGGATGCAGGAATTGAGCAACGAGATAAAGAGAAGAAAGAAGGAGATGGAGGAAGTGGGGCAGCGTATAGAAAATCTGGGCAATTCTCTTGTCCGCAAGAAAAATTACTCGGTTGCTGTGCAGAAAGAAAAGAAGATCGCAATGCAGCGTGTGCAGAACGACATAACCTTATATGAAAAAAGTTTACGGGAATTAGAGGAAGAGAACAGGCGCATTGAGGAAGAGATTCGCCGCCGGCAGAAGGGGAAACCGAAAACCGAGTTTACCGGGGAAACCAGCAGTCCGGTCTGCGGACGCCGCATGGAAATCTCTTCATACTTTGGCTACCGCAGACGCCCCACAAGAGGGGCGTCGGAGAATCACCGCGGGATTGACATCCGCGCACCGATGGGGGCATCCGTCTGCGCTTATGCCGACGGGGTTGTCTTCTCCGCCGGACGCCGAAGCGGCTACGGGCTGACAGTAATTATTGAACATTCAACAGACCTGATGACTCTTTACGCTCATGGCAAGGCGATACTTGTGCGAGAAGGACAAAGGGTAAAAAAAGGCGATGTCATTATGCTTGCCGATAACACGGGGACTTCCACAGGTTCACACCTGCATTTTGAAGTGCGTTTCAACGGGGTTGCCGTTGACCCGATGTCATACCTCAAATAAAGATTTCAGTTTTCGTGTTCTTTGTGGATGAATTTAATTCTTAAGCGAGTTGCATACTCTCGCGTGCGATGATTTCGTTCTGGATTTCGCGTCCGAGCATGACAAAATATGCATTATAGCCCGTTACGCGGACGAGCAGGTTGCTGTATTCCTGCGGACAGTCGCGCGCATTGCGGAGTGTGTTTGCATCAATCATATTGATTTGGAGTGCGGTGCCACCGCATTCGTTATAGGAACGCAGGAAGGCGGCGAGTTTTTCAAGGTGTTCGCGGTCGCGCACAAAGGAAGGATTGAGCGATAGGGTGTGTGATGCGCCATTGGGCGCCGTTTCAAGAGAAAGGTTGCCTGCGGAACGGACGGCGGCAGTCGGACCAGCGAGCGACATGCCGTTAACAGCGCATACACCGTTTGACAGATAAGTGCCGCGCCGTCTGCCGTCCGGGGTCGCTGCCGTCAGTGGGGCATAGTATATCCAGTAATTCCAACTTAAATATCCGCCCCGATACCGTCTGCCTGTCGCCGGCGAGCGATGTCGGAACACTTCTTTAGTCCAGAACATAGACAAATCCTTTGCAAGTGCATCCGCTTCAGGGTCATCGTTACCGTATTTCGGCGCCTTGTTCAAAAGAGTTTGGCGCAGCGGTTCTGCGCTGTCAAAGTTGCTTTTGAGCGCCTTGATAAGTTGGGACATCGTTATTTTTTTATTTTCATATACGAGTTTTTTTATGGCGAGCAAAGAATCAACGGCGGTAGCGAACGCAATGCCTTCTACTGTGATGTAGTTATGTTCTGCGCCGCCTGCGGTGATGTCTTTACCGCTTTGCTCGCAGCCGTTGACGAGCACAGAAAGATAAGGGGTAGGTTCAAAGCGCGCACGGATGGCATCGGCGTGGCTGGCGCAGTGGAGAATGCGGTCAATCAGGGCAGAAAGTTGCTTTTTGAAAATTTCGTAGAAATCACCAAAGGTTGAAATCCTGACGGGATCGTCTGTGGGGACACCGAGTTGCTCACCCGTCTGCATGTCTTTGCCGCTGTTCAGGGCGAGTTCAATCGCTTTTGCGAGATTGAGGTTCACATCAACTGTTCCTGAGCGGTCGTTGCCCTGAAGCGTATTTTCAAGGCAGCCCACAGGGGCGTAGTTCCATAATTCTTCCTGCGGCAACCCTTGCCAGTGCAGACCGCGGATTGATGGGGCGTCAAAATTTATTAAGAAAGGAGCGCCCTGCGCCTTTGTAAGCAACTCACAGACGCGGAGCAGAAAATCCTGCGGGGTGTTGCTATGTATGCGGATATTCGGCTTCGGCTCAAGCAGGTTGATTTCCTCAATCACATCAAGCATCAACCAAGTCAGGTCGTTAGCGAGGTCTTCACCGTCTGTGCCGCAGCCGCCGAGTGTGATAAGTTGTCCGAAGCCGGAGTTGATGCCCTGATTCGTGCCTATCCGCCCCTGAAAGTCGTAGGCATAGTTATGCTTGATCCAGAAACAATGAAGGAGTTCCTTCGCCTGCTGGCGGGTGAGCGCGCCGGAGTTGATGTCGGCAATGTAAAATGGATAAAGATACTGGTCAATCCGCCCGTAGGACAGACCTGGGCCTGGATATGACTCCATCGCCATAACGAGCATGTGTGTGAACCACAGTGATTGAAGCGCCTCGTGGAAGGATTGCGGCGGTTCACAGGGGACTTTCCC
>JBFMBQ010000093.1:0-14839 GCA_040755115.1 bacterium | reverse complement strand
CCATTCTTGAAGATGCGAACTTTAGAAATATTGAGATGGCATCCAATCATACAGAAGTTATGGAAATGCTTAAACTAAAGCGCCCTGACCTGATATTCCTGAATGTAAGAATGGAGAACAATGAGGGAAATAGAATTCTCAGAATGTTTAGAAATGAAAGGGAACTGCGCACGATACCAGTGTTGGTCTCGGTAGGCCCAACAAGTGCCGCTCGGAATTACGAAGAAGCCTTTGAAGAAGCGGCTATTCTGAAACACGGAAAATACCTTGAACAGCCCAGAACGCGCCAGTCCTTTATAAGCCTTGTTCAGCACATGCTTACTTTAAGAAGCGATTCCCTGAAAGAACCTGCCGCAGTGCCAATTGAATCCTACTGCCCCTCTAAAATATGAATTGAAAATTTTTTGCCTGCCTCACAGAACAACCTCTATCCAGTTGCCCCTGAAAAAGCGGTTTTTCAAAAACTAAAAGTGAAAAAACTTTGGAGTGTGGCGACATGTCACCGCTTTTAAAGCGACATCGTGATGTCGCACTCCAAAGTAAATCGTCCCAAACTGTTGTTGAAATTGAATGCTCTAACGATAACCATATTTCTTCAATTTCCGCCACAGCGTTGTCCTGTGCAAACCAAGTTCCTCCGCCGCTTTCAGACGATTGCCACCGTGCCGGTCAAGAACTTTCACTATCGCATCTAACTCAGCCTGATGAATAGGACTGCTCCCCTCCACCCTCACCGACACTTCACCCCTCCGCTCTATTATTGAACGAGGCAGATGCTCTGTCTCTATCGTTTTCCCCTTGCAGAGCACAAACGCATGCTCAATGATGTTCTCAAGTTCACGCACATTGCCGGGGAAATCGTATTTCATAAACAGCGACATCGCCTCTTCTGATACACCACCAATGTTTTTCCCTGTCATAAGATTAAATCGGTGAACGAAGTGATCAACAAGAATGGGAATATCTTCCCGTCTGCGGCTGAGAGATGGCACCTCAATCGTGATAACATTCAGACGGTAAAATAAATCCTCGCGGAACTTCTCTTCAACGACCATCTTTTTCAAATCCCTGTTTGTAGAAGTGAGTATGCGCGCATCGGAATAAATCGTCTTCGTTGAGCCGAGCGGCTGTATCTCCCCATCCTGAACCACACGCAGCAGTTTCGCCTGTAACGCCATTGACATATCCCCGATTTCATCCAGAAGTATCGTCCCGCCCTTCGCCATTTCAAATCGCCCGGGCTTATCGCGCCGTGCATCCGTGAAGGCGCCTTTGACATAACCGAAAAGTTCCGATTCAAGCAGCGTATCCGGCAGCGCTGCGCAGTTGACCTTGATGTAAGGCCTGTTTTTCCTCGGACTCAGGTTATGGATTGCACGGGCAAGTAGTTCCTTGCCTGAACCGCTTGGACCCTGAATAAGGACATTACATTCGGATTGCGCAACATCGGGTATTAACTTAAAAATATCCTGCACTTCCCTGTTTCTGCTCACGAGTCCCTCAAATATATGGCTGCTTGAGACCTGCCTGCGAAGTGCCTCAATGATTGAAAGGTCTCTGAAAACCTCAACCGCACCCGTGATTTCATTTGATTCATCACGCAGCACAGATGTGCTGACGCTGATAGGAATGTTGCGCCCGTCGCGTGTCATAATCGTTACGCGCATATCAGTGATGGGTTTGCCGTCTTGCAGCGTATTTTTCAATGCGCATTGTGTCTGACACAGGTCGGTGCGGAAGATGTCAAAACAGAATTGTCCAATCGCATCATCGCGGCTGAAGCCGGATATTTGCTCAGCGGCGCGATTGAAAGAGGTTATGCGGCAGTTTTCGTCAGTCGTAAAGACCCCCTCATTTACACTCTCAAGTATGATCGCAAAAAGTCTTACCTGATCGTTCTCATCCATTGCCTTGCCCTCATTTTATGCTTTACCTTTTCCCTAACAGCAATATTACAACGCCCTGTATGCTCACCACTCAACATTACTGCAAAGGTTATGCCATTTTAGGTATAAAAGACATTTCATTATATGATGATTATTTGCAGCATTGTAACGAACTTTCTGTAACAAAGTGTTATAAACCCTTTAATTATATGTTGCAATATTGCAATATGAAACGCAACTGTTTCAATATTGCTACCTGTTGCTCTTGATATTATTATACACTACTTTGTTACTTTTTTCACAAATTCTTTAATATTCACTAACAACAATCTTTCCATTTATAAAATTGCCTTCATCTATCTTTCAAATGGCACGATCTTTGCAATATAAATTATCTGATGTCCCTCATCAACTGAGGACACAAACAATTACTGTCAAAGGAGAAAACGGCGTATGATTGAGGTAACAGACCATAAAACTGAAACTGAACTTGATATAATAAAAAAACTGATAAAACACACCCGAAAACGGGAATTCAAATATGCTTTCTACATTGAACACCACAAGCACGAAACAATCAACAGACCAAGGCGTTTTCTTGAAGCATTCGCCGCTGTCCTGAAATTCAGCAATTACAAATTCCTCCTTGACCTCTACTCCCGAATCAGCACAAAATGCACACGCTGCGCCTGCACCTGCCAGATTTATCAGGCTACCGGCGACCTCAAAGACATCCCCTGCTACAGGTCAAATCTCCTGCTCGGTATCTACAAGCGTCATTTCACTTATGCAGGCTGGCTTCGGGGTAAATTCATCGGTAATGGATTCATCACAGACGATCTTATTGATGAACTCGCAGAATCGGTCTATCACTGCACCGCCTGCCGCCGCTGTTTCCTTGAGTGCCCCATGGGGATTGACCACGGCCTGCTGACCCACCTTGCGCGGTATATCCTCTCCGAAATAGGTCTCATACCCAAAGCCCTCGTTGTCGCAACTCGTGAGCAACTTGAAGGCGCAACGCATAATACATCGGCAATCCCAGTCCCTGCCCTCCTTGACACGCTTGAGTTCCTTGAAGAAGAACTCAAAGAGAACTTCGGGATTGAGATCAAATTCCCAATTGATAAAGAACATGTGGATTATGTGTTCTTCCCAGCAGTCAGCGATTTCCTCCTTGAAGCAGACACTCTCATGGGTAATGCGGCTGTGATCCACGCCGCTGGCGATGCCAATAACTGGACGATAGGAACACAGAACTTTGATGGTATAAATTACGGACTGTTTTACAGCGATTTTATGCTCGGGCGAATCATTCGTGCCGAGGTGGCGGAAACGCGGCGTTTGAATGGCAAGAACATCCTTATCGGAGAGTGCGGGCACGCCTCCCGTTCAGCAAAATTCTTTGTCCCCACTTATGGTTACCCGAACCCGCCCCCTGTCATAAATATAATGGAATATACTGCCAAGGCGCTGGCACAGGGTAAAATCCGCCTTGACCCGAATGTGATTCAGGAACGCGTTACCTACCACGACCCCTGCAACATCGCCCGCTCCGGTTGGATTATAGATCAGCCACGTTTCATCCTGCGCTCCTTCATCAAAAACTATGTGGATATGACGCCGGGCGGAAGATACAACTACTGTTGCGGTGGTGGCGGCGGAACGGTGTCAATTGACGAAATCCGCAGTTACCGCACAAAGATCACCGGCAAGACCAAAGCAGAGCAAATAAGGGCAACGGGCGCGGACATCGTAGTGGCGCCATGCGCCAACTGCAAGAAGCAACTCCGCGAGGTCTGCGAGGACAACGGACTGGATAATGTCTCTGTCGTGGGCTTGCACGATCTCATTTTGAAGGCGATCAGGTTTGATTAATAAAGGGAGACAATAATGGAACAATGGCTTGCGTTTGCCAAAGGACCGCTTTTCAGGTTCACTTTTACACTTATGCTGCTCGGACTGCTTCGCCTTTTTATCCTTCAGGTGTGGGGCATCGTTGAAGCATATCTCAGGGCTTCTGACAAAAATGTCCCCATGAAATCTTTGCTGAAAACCACATTCATCTGGACGTTCCCCGTTACACGCCTGCACAGGATCAGACCATTCCATAGTTTCACCTCTTTCTTCTTCCATGTCGGAATGATACTTGTCCCGATATTTTTTGACGAGCACATCGGTATGTGGGAAAAGAGCGTCGGCAGAACCTGGGTCGGATTCTCAAAAACTGTTGCCGATCCCCTTACTCTCATAACTATTGCTGCAATCATCACGCTTTTTATGATGAGAGTAATTGACAGAAATTCACGCTTCATGAGCGATGCCTTTGATTATCTGATACTTGTATTGCTTTTCATTCCGTTTACCTCCGGCTATCTGGTCTCGCATCCCGATATGTGTCCGCTCCCTTACAACCTGATGATGCTGATCCATATCTTGAGCGCAGAAGTGATTTTAGTGTTGCTGCCGTTTACCAAACTCGCGCATGTAGCGTTGTATGCCACTGTGCGCTTGTCATCAGACATCGCCTGGCGGTTTGTCCCTGATGCGGGCGAGAAGGTCGCTGCCGCACTCGGCAGGGAGGGACGCGTATGAAGGCAGCGATATTAACGGATGTAACAAAGTGCATCGGCTGCGAAGAATGTGTCGCAGCGTGCAAAAAAACCAATAGTCTGGGTGATGATTTGCCAGTTTGTGATGCGCCTGATGATGGGCTTTCCGCAACGAGATGGACTTCGGTAATAAGAAAACCAAAAAAGCATTATGTAAGAAAACAATGCAGGCACTGCCTCAATCCTGCCTGCGTGTCAGTATGTCCCGTCGGAGCGCTCCAGAAAACATCCATCGGCGCAGTCACCTACGATAGCACCAAGTGCATCGGCTGCCGATACTGCATGATGGCGTGTCCTTACGGCGTTCCGCGTTATGACTGGGGCAAATCTGTGCCCTATGTGAGAAAGTGCATCTTATGCTATGACCGCCTTATCGCTGGTAAACAGCCTGCCTGCACGGAGGCGTGCCCTGCGGAAGCAACGATCTTTGGCGACAGGGGCGCCTTATTAGCGGAAGGGAAACGCCGCATTCAGGCTGCTCCGAAAAAATATATCCCGATGGTTTTCGGCGAATTTGAAATCGGCGGCACCTCCGTGCTCTATCTGTCCGATATTAAACTTGATTTCTTAGGCTGGCAGAAGGACCTCGGAGCAGAACCGCTGCCGGAATTAACCTGGAACGCAATAAACAAAGTGCCCTCTATGTTCTTTGGCGTGGGATTGCTTATGAGCGGAGTCTATTGGGTTATTGACAGGCGAATAAAACTTCAAAAAGTGCGAATGGAATCACACGAAAAAGCAAACAGCGAGGTTCAGGACGATGACAAGGGTTGCTAAAGTAAAAACTGTTCTCTGGTTTTTCACGGGGATGGCAACAGTTGTTGCAATTGCCCGCTTTATGAGGGGGCTTGGCGCCACGACCGCGCTTTCAGATAGGACGCCGTGGGGACTGTGGATTGGCTTTGATGTGGTCTCAGGCGTGGCGCTCGCAGCAGGCGGCTTCATCCTCGCCGGCGCTGTCTATATCTTTCACCTTGAAAAATACCGCCCCATCCTGCGACCCGCTATCCTCACAGCCTTCCTCGGCTACGGCGCGGTTATCGTCGGTCTGATGTTTGACATCGGACTCCCCTGGAATATCTGGCATCCTCTGATCTACTGGCAGCACCACTCGGCGCTCTTTGAAGTCGCCTGGTGCGTCATGCTCTACTTCACAGTCCTTGCACTGGAATTCAGTCAGGTTCTGTTTGAAAAATCAAGATTCCAACGGATTTACAGACTTCTTAAAAGCCTCACCATCCCGCTCGTCATCGCCGGTATTATGCTGTCCACGCTGCACCAGTCATCGCTCGGCACACTGTTCATCATCATGCCGCACAGAATACACCCGCTTTTCTTCAGCCCCAATCAATATGTCCTGTTTTTCGTCTCGGCGGTTGCCCTCGGCATGATGATGGTAACACTGGAATCTAATATCTCTTCATATCTTTACGAGCACAAGCCTCAAACCAATATCCTTAAAGGTTTATGCTCGGCAGCCAGGTATGTTTTTTTACTGTATCTGGTGTTGAAGGTCGGCGACCTTGCTGTGCGCGGTGTGCTGCCGAAAATTTTTGAATTCTCCTGGCAGAGTTATCTGTTCATGTTTGAACTCGCTCTAAGCGCGGTGATACCCGCCGTGCTGCTTTTCATACCCTCAGTGCGCAGCACCATCAAAGGGCAACTATGGTGTGCCTCTCTCGCCGTTGCAGGTATCATCCTGAACCGCATAAATGTCAGCGGACTCAGCATGATCGGCACGACCAGGACAGATTATTTTCCCTCTTGGACAGAATTGACGATCAGCATCGGCATCGTTTCAGCCGCCGCGCTCGCCTTTTTCTTCATCATGGAGAATTTCCCTGTTCACGAGGAGAAAGATGACAAAGAAATTGCCGGCGATGAAAAAGGAGAAGAACTTGAAGTTGTCCGCTTTGCACTGCCGCCGTTTGATCATTCAACCGAGGTATGGCTCGGCGATTTTCCAGCAGACGCGCGCCGCAGATATTCAGGCGCATTCATTATCGCTGCCGTGCTCGCCTTCACCCTGCTCCCGAAAAGCGCTATCCACGGTATGCAAAGCGCCGTCGTAACGCCTGTTTACAAAGCCCTCGGCGGGGACACCCTGAAAATCAATGGCAATCGCAATAACAACATAGTCGTATTCAATCATGCAAAACATGAAAAAGATACAGGTGAAAAAAAAGGATGTATAAAATGCCACCATATCAGCAAACCCAACGATGAAAACACTCCCTGCTTTGAATGCCATTCGGACATGTTTCAGAAATCTTCCATCTTCAACCACACCTATCATCAGAAAAAACTCAAGGGAAACGCATCCTGCAAAGAATGTCATAAGAACGACGAATTAAAAATCAATGTATCCAGACCATGTTATGATTGCCACAAGGAAATGTTTGCCGAATTACCGGCGGCGGTTTACGCCCTGGCATCCGCTTATAAAGACGCAATGCACGGCAATTGCATTCCCTGCCATAAAGATGAAAGTTTGAAAAAAGGAAAGAAAGAACTCGCGATTTGCTCAACCTGTCATCCATGAGTATCATGGGATAATAATGGAAGATGCTGTGATAAAAACAACCAGAAAAACGCTTCACGCAAAGCGCAAACCGCGATTTTTCTTTTCATTCAGACGGGTCAGCGTAAACTATAAAATGCTTCTGGCAACGGTGGCCATCGCCACGGTCCCAGTCATATTTGCACTCTGTCTCCTATGGTATATGCTCGGTGTGGAGACAACATTTCTTGTTCTGTTCCTTCTTTCGGTTGGTTCTATCGCTGTTGTGGCGCTCCTGTCTTATCGCATAACGCGAAATCTTTCACAACCGCTGATCAAACTCACCAGAACCGCTGATATGATCAGCCGCGGACAATTTGATGCAGATTTGAATTTCGGCAAAATAGTCCACTGCTGGGAAATTCTCTCTTGCGACCGCAACGACTGTCCCGCATATAACAATCTATCAGGCAAATGCTGGTTTGTGGATCATACCCTGTGCACGGGCAGTCAGCAGGGACGTTTCCCTCAGAAAATTGAAGAATGTCTTCACTGCGAGGTCTATATTCACCACACCGGCGACGAGATCGTTCAACTTGCTGATTCGTTCGGCAACATGATAAGAAGACTTAAACAGTCAAGGGAAGAATCGGAACGGATCGCCGACTTCCAGAACAACCTGATACAAAGTTCGCTTGACGGCATCGTCGCCACGCAGGCAGACGGCGCCGTAATCGTATATAACGACGGTGCGAAAACAATCCTGAAATACGAGCCCTGTGAGGTCGTCGGTATTCTGAAAACGCAAAAATTTTTTTTGCCTGAAATCTGGGAATCTCTTGAATCGGATTTTACATCTGAAAAGTTCGGCGGTGCAGGCAATCTGAAGTTTTATGACACAGAAGTAGTGGATAAGGACGGCGCCCGCATCCCCGTGCGCATCTCCGCCGCTGAAATGAAAAACTACGGGCGCATTATTGGAAGGGTCTTCATACTCAGAGACCAGACCGAGCGCCTCCAGATGCGCAGGAAAATGCTTCAGTCCGAAAGAATGGCTGCCGTCGGCGAGGCGATCGCAGGCTTATCGCACAGCATCAAAAATGTGCTCGGAATGATCAAGGGCGGAGAATATATGGTTGACAGCGGGCTTGTGAAAGATAAGCAGGAACGCGTGATTCAGGGCTGGAACACTGTTAAAAAAGGAAATCGTTTCATAGAAGACCTGGTGTTTAAAATGCTGACGCTGTCAAGGGACAAAAAACCGAATTACGAAGAAATCAACCCTGCCGAAATCGTTGAATCAATAGTAGAAATTATGTCTAAAGACGCCGCGGAAAAAAAGTTAAACATTTCAACAAACCTTGACCCGACACTAAAATCAATCATGGTGGACGCTATATGTGTGCGGGAATGTCTGATGAACCTTGTTGCAAACGCAGTTGATGCCTGCGAGCCGGGCAAGGGCGTCATAGAAATCGGAACGAAGGCGTGCGGTGAAACATTTAAGATATATGTAAAGGACAACGGAAGGGGAATTCCAGAAGAAGAACAAGGCAAGATATTTCAGATTTTTTATTCAACGAAAAACGACAAAGGCACAGGACTGGGACTTGCCGTAACAAAAAAAATAATGCAGGAGCACAACGGCAATGTAACTTTCACATCCACGGTGGGCGAAGGCTCCTCCTTTACACTTGAATTCCCAGTGCTTGCGATTGACTCTCTCAACGCAGACAACAATAACAGCGGCAAAACCGCTGTAACAAAATAATAAACCGGAGGTGAAAAACAATGAACAAAAAAGTGCTCATTGTTGAAGATGTTGAAGAATTCTCAACCTTCCTCAAGACCGTCCTTGAAGACAACGGCTACACTGTCATGACCGCAAGTAACGGAAACGAGGGCGAAGACATGCTTGCCAGAGAAAAACCCGACCTCGTAACACTTGACCTGATGATGCCTGAAAAATCGGGGATCAAACTCTACAGGGAACTCAGAACGAAACCCGAATGGAAAGATATTCCAGTGATCATCATAACAGGCGTAACACAGGACACTCACAACATGATTGATTTCCGCACCTTCTTCAAAGGCAGGTCCATCGCAGAACCCGACGGCTACCTTGAAAAGCCAATCGGCGCAGACGAAATCATAAAGACTGTCCAGAAAGTTTTAACCGAAAAATGCTGATAACATCATCAAGGGAGGCGCTGCCTTGCAGGGAAACTCCAGTAAAACAATACTTGTAATTGACGATACACCGGAATTCGTCGGCTTCGTAAAGGCATTGCTTGAAGACAACGGCTTCAATGTGATTACCGCCTCAAACGGTGTTGAAGGCATTGAGCAATTGAAAAAACAAACTCCAGACCTCATTTCACTTGACCTCGTTATGCCTGAAAAATCAGGGATCAAATTCTTCAGAGAAATACGCACAAACAGGGAATGGTCAAAAATTCCAGTTATTATCGTAACCGGGCACGCCAGGGACAGTCTCGGAAAAACAGACTTCAAGAAATTATTTGAAGGCAGAACCATATCCGGACCGGAAACCTACCTGGAAAAACCAATAGAACCAGAAGACTACATCAGAGCAATAAAGAGAATTCTCAAAGTAGATTAATGTTAAAGATGATCTACTAATCACACGAATTTTCACCAATTAAATTAGTGAAATTAGTGGGTAAAATTTTTTATTTGAACTTTGACATTTGACATTGATTTGACATTTTTCATTTGAACTTTGACATTATTAAATTTGCTATTCCCACAACGCCATCCCGCCGTCAATAAACCTGACATCGCTGAAACCCGCCCCTCGCAGCATTACCTGCGCCTCGTAAGCGCGCAGCCCCGCCTGACACAGCGTTACGATCTCGCCGTCTTTCGGTAACTCATTCATCATCTGGCGCAATTTGTCTAAAGGAATATTTTTCACACGCCCGTCATTTACCCTGTTTTTTTCAACTTCCACAGGAGAGCGGACATCAAGTATGGTAAATCTCTCGCCCCTACTTATTTTATCCCTGACCTCCGCCGCCGTAATTGAATTCGCTGTATTGTCAAATTTATTCCGGATGATATTCGCCGAGTGCGCGATGCAGTCCATCGCCGTTGAGTAAGGCGGCGCGTAGCCGAGGTCAAGTTTTGCCATATCTTCCACCGATGCGCCGAAGGCAAGTGCGGCGGCGACCACATCTATGCGCTTTGACATATCTCCCTGCCCTATTATCTGCGCACCAAGCAGTTTGCCGCTCCCTTCTTCAGCAACGAGTTTTATAAGAATTCCCCTGCCGCCCGGGAAAAAGTGTGCGCGGTCAACTGACGGCGAAATGCAAGCAACCGTGCTGTAGCCCGCATTTCGTGCCTGCGCCTCGCTTAAACCCGTCCTCCCAACATTCATCCCCATTGTCTTCAACACCGTTGTCCCAATAACGCCGGGAAAAGTTTCCCGACCGCCCGTTACATTCGTGCCGATGATGCGCCCGTGCCGATTGGCGATGGAGCCGAGCGGGATATACGCCTTCCTGCCGCTGATGCTGTGCGTGCACTCCACGCAGTCGCCGCCGGCAAATATGTCGGGGTCGCTCGTCTGGAGATACTCGTTCACATAGATGGCGCCGGTCTCTCCGATTTGCAATCCCGCAGCAGCCGCCAACTCTGTATTCGGTCGCACCCCAATCGCAAGTATTACAAAATCCGTCTCTACCTCGCCTTTATCGGTAATCACTTTTCTCGCCGTCCCATCCGAATCACCCTCTATTTTCAAAACCTTCGCAGAGGTCAGGACATTCACACCCTCCTTCCGCATCGCAGCAGCAAGGTAATCAGACATTTCAAGGTCAAGAATTTGCGGCAGCAGGTGCGGCATCATCTCAATTATCGTCGTATCAACACCCTGCGCGCCCATAGCGTCCGCGGCTTCAAGCCCGATCAAGCCGCCGCCCACAATAACGACACGCCCGGCATTTGAACCAACTATGTAATTAAAAATGGCTGCCGCATCGTTCAGGTTATGCAGCGTAAACACATTCTTCATTCCCACGCCTTCTATAGGCGGTACAACCGCCGATGAACCCGTTGCAAGGACGAGTTTGTCGTAGGACATCGCTTCCATTTGACCGCTTTTCATATCAACTAAAACTACCTCTCTCTTTTTACGATCAATGGATTGGGCAAAAGTATTGGTTCGGACAGTGATGCCCTTGACATCTTTGAAAAATTCCACATCCCGCACCGCACCTGATGGAGTCATCATCAATCCCTCTATTTTCTTCACTGCCCCTGCGATGTAGTAAGGCATCCCGCAGCCAGCATAAGAAATGAAATCACCTTTTTCAACTATTGTGATTTCCGCATCCGCATCGCATCGCCGTGCCTTCGCAGCAGCCTTCGGTCCGCAGGCGACACCGCCTATAACAACTATTTTTATCCTATCATCGCCTTTTTCCATAATGTTCCCCTTTCATATCAGAATCCATCTTATTTTAGTCGTTTTTTATCGCCTGTAATTTATTTTTCAAAATAATTTTATCAACCTGTTGTCTATTGATACCACATTGTGTATACTGTCATAGTTAATGTAAATTGTATATTGGGGAGAGCAAAAATGAGCGACGAAGTGAAGCAGAAGATTATAGATTTTCTGAACAAAAAAAAGGATACGAAGAAGAAATTTTATCCCAAGGAAATTGCAGACTTACTGCCTGATGAAAACAGGGGCGCGGTTAAGAAGGCGATACAGGAAATGACCACAGATGGCACGCTAAAATACTGGTCAAGCGGCAGCACAACCTATGTCATGCTGCCCGAGTTTTTTGAAGAGATAGGGAAAGAATAACATTGTTCTATCTTTACGATAATCTCTTTGAAGCGATTTAAAGTAATTTGCATGTTACAGGATATGTTGTGAACTTCCGCACAACAGGAAAAGCAAAGGTATCAAGACATGTAAATTTTATGGACTGACTTGACAGAAATACCACAATGTGGTATTATTCTTTCAGATGATGTAGCAAACGAGAAATTTTTTTTGGATAGTCTTGTGAAAAATATCACTATGTTTAAAACCA
Source organism: bacterium (assembly GCA_040755115.1). GTDB lineage: Bacteria > UBP15 > UBA6099 > UBA6099 > JBFMBQ01 > JBFMBQ01. The sequence continues at coordinate 2,769 of JBFMBQ010000093.1, read as the reverse complement.
ACCGGCATATCAAAATAACGAAATTTTGCGCAATTTGCACGATTTATGCGCTTTTTAACCTTAATTAAAGGAGGCAAGTAAATGGTAAAAAAGGAACCCGAATCAGAAACGCCCCTGCTGGACGAACTTGAAAAGGGACCCTGGCCCAGTTTCGTTGAAGACATTAAAAACGCAGCGAAGAAAAGTCCCATGAGCAGAGACCTCCTGCGGCAACTTGAACTGTCGTATAAGGAAAAAATCGGACACTGGAAACACGGCGGCATCGTCGGCGTTACCGGCTACGGCGGCGGGGTCATCGGGAGGTATTCGGACCGCCCCGACCTCTTTCCAGAAGTAACAAACTTCCACACAATGCGCGTCAACATGCCCACCGGCTGGTTCTACACCACCGAAAGACTCCGAAAAGTCTGCGACATCTGGGAAAAATTCGGCAGCGGACTGACGAACTTCCACGGCTCCACTGGCGACATCATCCTCCTCGGCACAACCACCGACAACCTTCAGAAAACCTTCGATGCCCTCTCCGACGCCGGCTTTGACCTCGGCGGCTCCGGCTCCGCCCTCAGAACCCCGAGCGCCTGCATTGGTATGGCGCGCTGCGAATGGGCATGCTTTGATACGCTCCAGATGTGTTACGACATGACAATGAAATATCAGTCGGAACTTCACCGCCCCATGTGGCCCTACAAGTTCAAATTTAAATTCTCAGGCTGCGGCAACGACTGCGTTGCTGCCATCGCAAGGGCTGACCTCTCCTTCATCGGCAGATGGCGCGACGAAATCCAGATAAACAAAGACGCCGTGAAGGAATATGCCGCCTCAGGTCTCAACATCAGGGCAGATGTCGCTGCCCTGTGCCCCAAAAAATGTATTGACTGGGACGATGTGAGAAAAGAATTGACAATCCACAGCGAGGATTGCACCTGCTGCATGCACTGCATCAATGTCATGCCGAAGGCACTCCGCCCAGGCAAAGACAGAGGATGCGCCTTGCTCATTGGCGGCAAGGCACCCATATTAAAGGGCGCTCAACTGTCATCTGTCCTCATCCCATTCCTTGAAGAAGAAAAATTGCAGCCGCCTTATGAATTCGTCTGCGACCTGATAGAAAAAATCTGGGACTGGTGGGATGAGAACGGCAAGATGCGCGAGAGGGTCGGCGAACTCATTGAGCGAGTGGGAATGAGGGTATTCCTTCGTGAGATGGGTTTGAAACCGGTGCCTCAGATGGTTTACGAGCCGAGATCAAACCCCTACTTCTTCTGGTGGCCTGAGGAAATAGGGCTTGAAATTACAAAAGATGAAGAGGAGGATGAGACTAATGAGTAAAACGGACATTGGACCTCCATATTTCAAGGAATTGGTTCCCCCGATAATTGCTAAAAATTACGGCGACTGGGATTACCACGAAATCGTTCAGCCCGGCGTGCTCAAGCATGTAAGCAAAAGCGGGGACGAACTCTACAGCGTCAGAGTCGGCGGCGCCCGCCTCATTTCCATTGACAGAGTCCGCGAATACTGCGACATCGCCGACAAATACTGCGACGGCTACTTGAGGTTCACCAGCAGGCACAATGTGGAATTCCTCCTGTCCGACAAGAGCAAGTTGCAGCCGCTCCTTGACGACTTGAAGGAAAGGAAATACCCGGTCGGCGGCACAGGACACTCTATCACCAGCATCGTCCACACTCAGGGCTGGGTGCATTGCCACACGCCCGCCACAGACGCCTCCGGCGTTGTAAAGGCGGTCATGGATGAACTCATTGATTACTTCACCTCAATGACGCTCCCGAACCAGGTGCGTATCGCCCTCGCCTGCTGCCTGAATATGTGCGGCGCAGTGCACTGCTCTGATATTGCCATTTTAGGTATTCACCGCGTGCCGCCCAAGGTCGATCACGAAAGGCTGCCGAAAATCTGCGAAATCCCAACCACTATCGCCTCTTGCCCTACTTATGCGATCAAACCCGACCCAAAACGCAAAAGCGTTAAAATCAACGAGGAAAAATGCATGTATTGCGGCAACTGCTATACCGTATGCCCTGCCCTGCCTATTCTCAATACCGATAACGACGGCATCTCAATATGGGTGGGCGGCAAGGTTGCCAACGCACGCGGCAACCCAAGATTCTCAAAACTCGTCATCCCCTATCTGCCAAACACGCCACCGAGATGGCCCGAGACTGTTGAGGCTGTAAAAAACATTGTTGAAGTCTACGCAAAGAACGCACGGAAATATGAGCGCGTGGGTGAATGGATTGACCGCATCGGCTGGGAACGGTTCTTCAAACTGACGGGAATTGAGTTCACGGACAAGCACATTGACGACTTCTTCCCTGGCAGAGCCACTTTCAGAACAAGCGCACAATTTACTTATACTTAAAAGTGCAAGGTGCAAAGTGCAAGGTGCATAGACTTAAAAACGCCTGGCGTATACTATCTATTTATTGCAGAAGACTGAAGATTTTTATATGATGTTCTATAGATATCCTCGCATAATAATATCAGGCTTGGGCGGCGGCTGCGGTAAGACCCTGCTGAGCATCGGTTTGGCGAGGGCATGGCGCAGGAAAGGGATTGATGTATCTGTCTTCAAAAAAGGACCTGATTACATTGACACCGCATGGCTCTCCTGCGCCGCCGGGCGGGACTGCCGAAATCTTGACCTGTTCCTGATGGGCAGGAATGGCGTGCTCCGGTCATTTCTTAAAAACACGAGTGCTTCACAGACAGCGCTGATTGAGGGCAACCGCGGGCTGTTTGACGGTG
>JBFMBQ010000092.1:0-11841 GCA_040755115.1 bacterium | reverse complement strand
TATGCTGTAAAAACACTTAAACACTATGGATAAAATTTGTGCCTTCATGCTTTAGTGGCAAGAAATAAAATTAAAACGAAAAATGAGGCTATAGATAATGAAGAGAAGCGTGGAACAAGGATTGTTAAAAAAAGCAAAGTCAATGAAGGGCATTGAAAACGCCGTGATAATCCCCGCTGATACAATAGTTACAGAGGAATGGGTGCGCTTGAAATGCCAGTATGGCTGTTCTGAATATGGGCAGAGTTTCACATGCCCTCCCCACTCTCCGACGCCGCAGGAAACGGCGCGCATGCTGGGAAGTTACAGCAGCGGACTACTTTTACATTCGCATGACTGGCAGCACATCAGGCGGGCTGCCTGCAAACTGGAGCGTGAAGCATTTCTTATGGGATTGCACAAGGTGTTTGCTATGTCCTGCGGTCCGTGTGATCTTTGCAGCAGTTGCACACTTGAAGAGGAAGGCTGCCGCTACCCCGATAAGGCGCGCCCCTCCCTTGAAGCCTGCGGCGTTGATGTCTTCTCCACTGTGAGAGCGAACGGTTTTTCCATAAATGTGTTGAAGTCGGAACATGAACAGGCGGATTACTTCGGTATCGTTATGCTGGAATAGAGTATGGAGCCTATAAATTTGTTTTCGGAGGGTTTGAATCTTGGCAGAGAGGGAAAGTTTGAGAGTGCGTTAAGGTATTTTGAGCGGGTTCTTGAAGAAGAGCCTCTAAACCACGCAGCGCGCTACAATTATGCGTATTGTCTGATGCGCACAGGCAGGCTTGACGATAGTCTGCAACAATTCCAGACAGTTTCAGAACAGCGGCCGAACGATCCCGACATCCTGTGCAACATCGGCAGAATCCACGCCCGGCAGGGAGATCATAAACTGGCAAAGAGTTACTTTAAAAGGGCGATAGCGCTTGAGCCGAACCATGCCGATGCGATCTGCCAACTGGGCATCCTCACGGGAAGGTTTGAGGGGAAATATGATGAGGCGGTGAATTATCTACAGAAAGCGCTGGCGATTAATGATAGTCTGTGGGAAGCGCACGCAGCGCTTGGCATAACGCTTCATCATCTCGGCAGGCTGCGAGAGGCGGCGAGCCACTTGTGTGAGGCGATCAGGTTTAACAGGGAAAATCCGATGCTGCATAACCATCTTGGAATAATTTATATGAAACTCGGGGAAGAGGGCAGGGCGGAGGAACATTTTCGCGGGGCATTGCGCACAGACCCCGATGCAGATTTTCGTCATCGCGGATTGTGGGAATTTTGAGTTATTTCGGAATGTGGAATGTGGAATGCGGATTGAAATACCCCAAAAATTTTAACCTTGACTATTTATTCGAGGATTTTTTATCTCTGCCCCCCACCGCGGAAATTCGCCTGCAATCCGGCGGAAAAAGTAGATCGCCTGTTGCTGCTTCCCTGCTTAACCTGGGATGTGATGTCGTTTGAATATTCCATTTTAAGGACAGTGTCTTGAGTTATTTTGTAGTTAGCAGTGAGAGAGTATTTGCTGTTTATTGACATGGCTGTGCCGCTCTGGCGGTTTCTTGAATAGGTTCCTGTAAGTGAGAGTTTTTCCTGCGGATTAAAGTTTATTGTGTTGCTCCAGTTTCGGGTCAGATTACCGGCGGCTATGCTGCGGGTGAGTGTAGTGTTAATGGAATATTTGCTTGTCGGGATATAATTGATCCCCGCGCTTTCGTTTTTGGTCGGTTGATATGTTACGGTTGCCTTTCCGGGTTCAGACATGTTGGTTGTTATGTTATCGGCGTTAATCAAGGACAGTTCAATTGAAAGGGATTTTGCATCTTTTTTATGTATATATTTCAATTTCCAGTCTTTTGTTTCATTCAAGGTGTGAGATGTACCGGAAATACTTGTCAGTCGTTTGATGGCAGGAATGAATTCAATTTCCCTGCCTAATTTTGTAGTGAAGTTAATGTTCTGATTATCAGTGCGTGTTGCGGTTCTGGTGGATGAGGCTGGAGATCCGCTGCGGTTTAAGGTATAGGCTATATTTGATATTTTCCACATAGGTTTTACATTGAGAGTATAGTTGATGTTGTCAGTGATGGAACTGGAAACGCCTGAACCGGTTGGCTGTGATGCTTTGGTTCGTCCAAAATCTACCTTCAATTTGAAAAGAGTGAACGGTTCAAATGTAATGTTATAATTTCGGTTGGATGATTTAGACCTCGCCGGTTGTGTATCTGTGGTGCCGTAGGTTGTTCTGAGGCTGTATTTCTGGGACGGGCTGTAGTTCCAGGAATAGGTGTTGACAGTGTTTCGTGTATTACTCTGCGGCGAATAGGCGTTTTGTGAGGTAGTGATATTTCTGCTGAAGCCGGTCGTCATGACATTGTTTTTCATAAGCATATAGTCAAGCCCGAAACTTTTTGTTGTGTTTTTGGTGTCCGACGGTTGTCCGGCTTCGCTGACGCCTTTATTTCCCAGTGTCGTCCTTATCAGAGAAAATTTTGTCAATCTTCCCCTTGAGTAGTTCAGGGTCAGGTTGTCAGATGGTCTTTTCAGAGAAGAGAAAATTTTCCCGGCTTGGTCCATTTCTTCTTTGCGCGGGCGGGTGGTGGAGAGCGCGATATTCAACCGCTTGAGTCTGAGAGTAGTGGATGTTTCAAATTGTGAGGTATCTTCAGTCTGTTGTCCCATAACACCCTTGTCAAAATAGGGGTCGCGCTCGTGCTTGTGCAGTGAAAAATCAAGTTTTCGTGAGGTGAACACGGCGGAGAAATCAAGAGCGCTGCCATCTACGAGCCGCGGCAGAATCGGTTCATAAGTATAAGTAACGATGAGTGTGTCGCCTTCATCGGGGAACTCATCGGAGTATTCTTTATAAGTTCCGTCAGTATTTATGCGGATGTTAGAACCAACCATTTCTAAATACCCTCCCGTCACCTTCACAGAGAAATCAGACAATAAAACAGTTTCGGGTGATTGGGGGTAAACACCTGTGCATTCACCAAGTAGGATGTTACTACCTGCATTTGTTTGTCGGCGGCATCTTTGAACTTGCACTTGAACTTGTCCGAAAACATTCTCATGTGCAAGTTTGCATCTGAGTGCATTTGTCTGGAATGTATTATAGGACACGGTTACTATATCAGACAGTAATAAAGGTGTGGTAAATGTGATTTCGTTCTTATCAGAATCAAATGTATAATCAGTATTTTCAACGAGTTGAATATCATTTTTCTTAACGATAAGAGTCCAGTCAATAATGGTTGTCCCTGTTGCAGCGACAGTGAATGGACCAATGGTGTCTTTGTCTTTAATTTCTTCTATTATATCAAAAGTCTGATATGAACAGGCTGTTCCAGTGATGGGTTCAGCGCTGTTAGTTGTAACATCCACTGTTATATTCTCTACGGCGGTATTGAAACTTGAAGAGAGGTCGGAATTGGTCTGACCGTATTCGGCGTTCAATTTCCAGTGTTTGCCGAGGTTGTATTCCGCGTCAATTCCGGCGGCGGTCTTCTGGAATTCTGAACTTTTCGGCAGCACAGGCATGATTGAATGATATGTCATCTTTATAAAATTTGGTTCCGTGTATTCAAAATCAAGGTAAAAATTCGTGCCATTTTCGCTCAGTTTATATGTGTTAATGTTAATGGTAGTTCTACATGCGCTGTCGCCGGATGGATAAACGGTTCCATCTTTAAAGCACATAATATTATCGTTGAGATTTATCTGCCTTTGGTCGTCAAGCGAAGAAAACACGGATTCGCTGCCCGGAAACAATTGTGTAGGCCAGGGCTGATCTATCGTGTTCGTTTTGCCTGACATCTGATATGTGATTATGTTATTTGTGATAATATAAGAGGGATTATAGTATTTGTATGAGATCGTAAATTTAGTGTAATTATCATTTTTTGTCATTTCGTCGTAATTAAGATAAATTTTCCCCTGGAAATATGCCCTGTGATCAATATAAAAGGGGGCAGTTGCAGAAAAGCGGATTCCTTTATCAACCCTGTCGGTCAGGGGATTAGCGAGACCGGAATCGGATGTTATCAGAATTGAGTCTTTAATTATATACTGGTGGCGCAAAGGGAGTTCAACGCAGGCGCCAGTTTCCACTTCGGGGCAGGTAGAAGTTGCAAACTGTGCGAGATCGTAAGATTCCGAGTCTCCGAGAATAACCGAGACCCCCTCCTGTGCCGAAGTGGTCGTAAAATATGTGAGTCCGATCTTTGAGTGTTTTCCCTCCGGCGCGTATTGCAGGCGTGTGCCCATCAGTTTCCCTGTTGAAAATATGAGAGAGGATTGTTCATAATACATTATAATTGTATCCGAGGTCAGGATTGGCGCTTTGGTGAATTTGATCTCGCCGCGTCCGTAATCAATTTCATATTCGTCGGAACGCATAGGCTTTTGATTTTTATCAATCCGCACTGAAGAAGGTATTATAATGGCTCCTTGCGCACCGGATATAACATAAGGGCCATAAGTGCCGTTGCCTTTGATTGTCATCTGCACCGGTGAACTTCTGAGTTCCACCGAGAGGGCGTTCAGGCTCCACGGTCCGGATTTATAATTGAACTGAAACCCCCTTGCGCTCTTTTGCGGCACACCGATAAGTTTCGCGCCGGTCAAGCCTGCGGTGAGGTCGCCGAATTGCATTTCACCCTTGCCGCCGGTTATATTTATCTTCAGTTGCTGCTGCGAGTATGGCGCATCCCGCATATAACCTTTAACGCTCCAGCCGTTGCGCAAACTCCCGAGGAGTTCCAGATTCCATGTCTGTTCCAAAAACATCCTCTTTAAGGTGTAAGTTGTTACTTGCTGCTGCGTTGTTGCCGACAAAAATCTTTCAGATTCACTTAGTGCCCTGGACGAGGTTGTTTGCGGGAGGACCCCTCGTGTTACATAAGAACTGGCGAAGCGGAACGCAACGCTGCCGAGAATTTCAAAAGTGCCTGAACAGAGCGTCGCAGGCAGATCGGGATCGCATGCCACGCTCTTGCCAGCGATGGTTATCACCGCCGGCTCTTTGAGCATCGTGCTGTCTATTGCCATTATCGTAACATCCGCCTTTGTTACCCTCACCTCAGTGCTGCTCACCGCCTTCTGCGCCTTGAAATACAGAGTCACAAGTTTTATCGGCAACTCCATCTCTTTCATTTCCGCTTCAGGCGGCGTAGTGATCTCAACTCGGATTTCCCCCTTCTGCCGGTCAATTACATTATCCCATCCCGAACTGAAAACCTCGTTCAGTTCCACCTTATCCGCTATCGCCCCCGCCGAACTTACCGGATCCAGATACTGCGGATCGTAATTCACCACCAGTGAAGCGCCCATTATCGTCTCATAAGGAGGTATCTTTTTAACTTCCACATCAAGCCGCACCCATTGCCCCTGACCGATTGTGATTTTAGTCTTTGAAAATCCAACTATCACATCCGCCTTCTCCCGTTCTGTCGCCTCCTGCAACTCTGCAAAACCGATTCCCGATGCTGTTTCCTTTTCCCCTGCCTCTATTTTCGGAACGATGCCCTCGCTTAAAAGGCGGTTTTCCATCATCACGGTGTTGCGGAGGACAGGGTCAATTTCTTCCCCTTCAATTCCAAACACTGTAAAATGTTCGGAAGCGGAAGGCAGTCTCTTCTTATCAGCCGTCAGTGGTGTGGTCGTAAGGCGCACCATTGTAGAACCCGCTGTCTGCATCTTCGCCTTTATTCGCAGAAAAATCTTCGCCTCTTTGATCGGTTCCGGCGCATTCGCACGCAGCATCACAGTGCCGGAGGCGGGCTTGACCTCAAACTTTTCAACGAGTGAAAATGCGCCGTTGGAGGAATAAAGGGTGCGTTTTTCCGCCAGCCCGACTGCCTGCGGGTCAACTTCAAGTATTACATGGCCGCCCGTTATTGGATTTTCAACGGATGGCTCTATTATTATGTCAATTGTGAACATACCGCCGACCGGCACAATTGTCTGATCAATCTGAAGCCTGAACCCGTCGGCATAACTTATGGAACAAAACGCTGAAATTAAAACCGCCAGAACGACCTTAAATCTTTTCATTAACATAATCCAGTAAATCCCGTTAATCCTGTCTATTTAAATCCACTCTCGGAAAGATCGGCTGCGCTTTAGTCGTGATTTTTCCCTGTATTTCGCCCCACCTTATTGCATCGTCCCATCGTAGTTTTTTCTCGTCCCACGGCAGCGAAAGTTGATTGAAAATTCCCCTCGTAGTATTCGGCAGTATCGGATAAGTAATGATCGCTGCGGATCGCACCGCTTCCAATACTGTCGTCAGCACACATTCCATCGCTGCCTCATCCGTGCGCGCCAGTTCCCACGGCTTCTTTTCGTCAATGTATTTATTCATTGAACGGATGAAAGTCCAGACTGTCTCCAGCGCACCTTTGAACTGTAAATCTTCCATCTGATCGGCGGCGTCGCGAGCGGTCTCCACGAGCGATGCGTGCACGAGTGAATCTCCATCCGCAGCAGGTATGCGCCCGCCGGTGAATTTGTGCACCTGCTTCAATGTGCGATGAAGCAGATTACCATAATCGTTCGCAAGATCGGAATTGAGCCTGCTTACAACACCGCTTATTGAAAAACGGGCATCCTGACCGAGCGACATTTCCCGCATCAGAAAATATCTGAGCGCATCAACGCCGAACTCCTCCGAAATCTTTACCGGGTCGGTAACATTCCCCTTGGATTTTGACATCTTATCCTCGCCCTGAAGCCAGAAGCCCGTAACGCACAGGTGCTGCGGCGGCGGAATTCCAAGGGCGAGCAGCATACAGGGCCAAATAACCCCATGAAACCACAATATATCTTTGCCGATGACATGAACATCGGCGGGCCAGAATCTGGTGAATTTATCGTCAGTATCAGGAAACCCGATTGCAGAGAGATAGTTTATAAGAGCATCAAACCACACATAAATGGTATGGGAGTCATCAAAAGGCACCGGAACGCCCCAGCGCACTGTCGTGCGGGATACGGAAATATCCTGGATGCCCTGATGCAGGCGGTTGAGGACTTCAGTCCGTTTCGCCTCCGGTATAATGAAATCAGGATTATCCTCGTAGAACTTGATTATGGCATCCTGATATTTTGACATGCGGAAGAAATAAGATTTCTCGTGCACCCGTGAGGTTTCCCTGCGGCATTCAGGGCATTTGTGTTCTTCCAAAAGGTCGGTCTCTGTCCAAAAACTTTCGCACGGTGTGCAATACCAGCCCTCGTAGCGATCAAGGTAAATGTCATTCTGATCATGCAATTTCTGAAAAATCCATTTCACCACCCTCTCGTGGCGCGGCTCGGTTGTCCTGATAAAATCGTCGTTGCTTATGTTCAATTTTCTCCAGGCATCTTTGAAAGTTTTTACCACTTCATCAACGAAGTCCTGCGGTTCCTTTCCCTGTGAGCGCGCTGCGTCTTCTAATTTCTGTCCGTGTTCATCGGTGCCCGTCAGGAACATAACCTCATTCCCACGCAGCCGCTGGTAGCGCGCAATCACATCAGCCAGTATCGTTGCGTAAGAGTGTCCTAAATGCGGATTTGAATTCACATAGTAAATCGGTGTCGTTACATAGTATGCCTTCTCCATCTATTGCCCTCGTAAATAGATTTTATCTACATACAGTTCATTATAATTCACTCTACTTGAATGTTATTAGTTGTTCAAGTTCTTAATCAAGAGCGCCTTGCGGTAAATCTTGTTTTTCGGCAGGTCAAGTAACAGCGAGATAACCTCTGCTGCTTCACGCACCGAATAACCTCGTGCAAGAAAGACCTTGATATAACGGTGCACCTTATCGTCGTCTTCAACTCCCTTATCTTTCTTTGTTAAACCTTCTACTATAATAGTATATTCCCCTTTTTGCGGCAGTAAAATTTCGCCGCAGGCAGCAGCCTTCAGCGTTGTGCATTCAATCTTTTCGTGAATTTTGGTTAATTCCCGAAAAATTACGACCTTTCGGTCTCCCATCTCATTGAACATTTCTTTCAGTGTATCGTGTATGCGGTTCGGCGACTCAAAAAGAATTATTGCCCTGTCATCATTTTTCAGTTTGGCAAGTCTTTCCAGTTTTTTTGAAACTTTCCGCGGCAAAAAACCTTCAAAGACGAACCTTGAGGTATTGATGCCGGCGGCGGAAACAGCTGAGGAAACAGCCGATGCACCCGGCACCGGCACCACTCGCACGCCCGACTCAAGCGCCATTCTGACCAGAATACCGCCGGGGTCCGATGCCCCGGGTGTGCCTGCCTCGCTTACAACCGCAGCCTGTGTCCCATTCTCTATCTCCTTTACTATCTGCGGCGCCCTGCCTTTTTCAACATCACCGTAAAGTGAAACAAGCCTTTTGCGTATCCCGTAATGGTTCAGCAGTTTCAGCGTCTTGCGTGTATCTTCTGCGGCTATCATATCAACTTCCTTGAGCACACGCAGAGCACGAAGCGTGATGTCCTCAAGGTTCCCTATCGGTGTTGCAACAACATAGAGTATCCCCGGTTTAATCGCGTCTCTTTTTCCGTTGTATAATGTCATCGCCTCTATTGTCCAGTTATTATTCTACTTCTCTTTTGAAAAAATTGAAGGGATAGAACATTCGTTCCTTGACGAAATCAGGACTCTCTCCTAAAATTCCTTCTGCGATAAACTTTTGATTTAAGGAATAGAATTTATGACCGCATCATTTCAGGAAGGCGACCTTGTATATCATCCGAAGTATCACGCCGGGCGCGTGGCTTTGTGTTCGGAAGACGAATTCATCGTGGAATTTGACAGTGGCGCCGAGGAAGTTTTTAGCGCAGCAACAGCGAATTCCTCTATCATAAAACTTCATCCTGATGGTTTCCACCTTAAACGGCAGGCGGACGAGCAGGAGATAAACCGCCTTGCAACGGAAGAACCCACCTCTATGCTGATCGCAATAACTCGCGATTATTCCAAATCTTTTAAGATTTCAATCCTTCAAGACCTCCTCCGCGGCAGTGTGGTCAGCGAAAGCGAATGGAAGAACTGGCAGAAACGCTTGCTCCTTACGCTGTCGCACGACCCGCGCTTCAAGGTGGAAGGGGCGGAAAACATTACTTATCTCGGAGAGGTAGATGAAATCTCGGCGGAACTTCTTGACAGATTCAGGAAGGCAGGCACTCTGAAGGAAAAGCAGAGGGTGTGCAGGGAATTCCTGAAGGCAGGCGAGAGCGGTGTGCCGATTGACAGGAATCGTGAAGCGGCACTGGATTTTTTCTCGGGCGTGGTCAGGAGTTCTTCCAATCTGCTTGGGGCAAGGCTTGAGGCGCTTCTCTTTATAAAACTTCTTGATGCCGCCGTTTATGATGCGATAAAGGAATCGTTATATTCGCAGATCAGGGCGATGAGCGTTGTGGAATGTGCGGACGCAGCGGCTGCGATAACAGACGCCTCTTTGCGCCGTGAACTGCTGACGCTTTTCCGTGAATTGAAACCGCAGGATTTTGTAGAGATTATTTCAACAACAATCAAGCGGTTCAATCGGCTGCGGAACTGGACGCTTGATTTTCTGCTTGATAATGATCGTGATACACTCGTTTTTCTTGTTGAAGCAACACTGGGCGATGTATCCACAAATATGGGTGTGTTTCTGTGGCTTTCCCGAACCCTTTTAACTTCGGCGGAAAAACTCGCTTTCCTCGCCGTTTCCGTTGATTCAATCGTATTTGAACTCTTGAGCCAGTTATCAAAGACGCATCTTACCGGCGCATTCTCGGCGCATCCCAAAGACGGTCCTTATGTAAGCCGTGAAGAAGGCGAAATGCTTGCGCTGTTGGAAGACACAAAAATACTCGTCAAATATCTTGAAAAACAGGATCGCCAATTTAAAGAGCGGTTTTTCCAGCGGTATCTGGATTGCAGCGCTATAGATGACGATGCAAAAAACAGATTGAGGAATGAACTTGAACGGCTGCATCCGGACATAGCAGCGGCTCCTGTTTCAAGAGAAGATAAAAGGGAAGTGTATAACATCACGCGTGCCGCTTATGAAAAATATCAGGAAGAACTTCGTACCCTTGTTGATGAGAAGATTCCGATTAACCTCAAGGAGATCGGCATCGCGCGTGAATGGGGCGACTTGAGCGAAAACGCTGAATATCAGGTCGCGCGCGACAAGCAGGGGATACTCATCGGCAGAAAACTGTTTTTGGAAAAATTATTACAGAATTGCAAGATTATTGATTGATCCCACTGCAAAAAAGTGATGGGAGGCGGGAGATGTGAGACGGGAGACGAGAAATCATCTTACATCTCACTTCTACCATCTACCGTCTTCCCTACTTTGCGCCCTTTGCGTGAAAAATTTGCCTTTCAATTTCCTGTTTGATTCGTGTCTGAACCAACAACACAATCTCAAAACCAAAACCTTTCAGTTGCAATTGTTATTCCAAATTGGAATGGAGAGCATCTGCTCACAGATTGTCTTAATGCGCTGATGAAAGCGCTGCATTCCTGCGGCGGCGATTATGAAGTAATAGTCGTTGATGATGCCAGCACAGACCGCAGCGTGGAAATAATCCGCGGTAACTTTCCGTCCGTGAAACTGCTCGTGAACGAGCGGAACGAAGGCTTCGCAAAATCCGCCAACCGCGGCGCTGCGGCGGCTTCTTCTCGGATTGTTTATCTCCTGAACACAGATGTAATTGTGGGGGAGAATTTTTTAACTCCTGTTGTGAGGCATTTTGAGCGTGGTGATGTCTTCGCGGTGAGTTCCGAATCTTATTATGATAACGGAGTAACTTTAAGGGAAGGCAGAAAAACGGTGCTGCTGCGCAACATCTGGTTTTACGGAGCAAGTGCGCGGCGACTTCATAATGCTCATTCTAATCAACCCGCTTTCTCAATTATGGCGACTGGCGGTCATTCAGCTTTTAACAGGGAAAAATTTCTTGAACTCGGCGGTTTTGACTCGTTATTTCATCCGTTTTACTGGGAAGACAGCGACATTTGTTATCGCGCCTGGATGCGGGGCTGGAAGGTCATAAACGAGCCTGCAAGCCGCGTGCGGCACAAATCTGCGGGCGTGATCAGCACGATTCTCCCCCGCCGTGAAATCAACGCCATCGGACACCGCAACCGCATGATTTTTATCTGGAAAAATCTAAGTGCATGGAATATACTTATGCCGCATTTTTTGGGATTGACACTTCGGATTGTTATTTCAACAATAATGCTGGATCGCTGTTTCTGGCGCTCTTTTATTTATGCGGCGCGCCGCTTGCCAGAAATATTAAAAAAACGGAAACAATTACAGAACTCAAGAGTCCTCAAAGATATGCAAATTCTCCGGATCGTATCCTCTTCCTCAAACACAGATAAAACCACCCCTGAAATCGTGAATTCATTCTAATAATATGTTATTATTTAACTGTAAACAAAAGGAAATAAGTTGTATAGTGGAAAACTTATTTCATGTCATTGCTGTCCAATCAATTGTTTTTAAAAAATTGGCTTATTATAAGGCTTTTTTGTTATAGGTGCTGTAGGGCGGGGTCTCCGCACCCCGCCGTTTTACGGCGCGATGTGGAAATCGCGCCCTACATATCTGGATTTTTTGATTGGACAGCAGTGAATTACGATGTGAAATACTGCACCTTTCTATAATAAATTTCGACCACGCGGAAATTTTATGTTAAAAATGATGGAGGAGTAGAAAATAGCCAGCGAACGACGGCAATATGATGTCTCATTCTTCTGCCCTGCGTATTTTGACGAAGGTAATATTGAAGGCGTAGTTCGGAAAGCCCTTGATGTCCTCGGCAGGCATGCCCGCCGCTTTGAAATTATCATCGTGAACGATGGCAGTCCCGATGGAACAG
>JBFMBQ010000091.1:0-7418 GCA_040755115.1 bacterium | reverse complement strand
CGAAGATTTAAGGAAGAAAATGGGGGCGGCTGGAAAAGAGAGGGTAAGCAGGCTTTTTTCGGTGGACAGAATGGTCAGCGAAACCGAAATGCTTTATGAGGAACTGATAAAGAGACATCTTCAGGCATCAACCTGATCCTTTCAAAATAACTTTATGCCCCTGATGAGACAATGAGAATCTGCCTGATAAATCCGATAATACAGGACTCACTGGCGGATAACGATGTCCTTGCGAAGTGGCCCCCGCTCGGGATCGCCTACATAGCCGCCGTGCTGGAGAGGGGAGGGCACGAGGTAAAAATAATAGAGCGGCGTCATCTGATCGGGAGTCTGGAGCGGACGGAAAAGAATATAAAATCTCTGAACGATCTGACACATCAGCAGATTGCCGGGTTTAAGCCAGACATAGTCGGTTTTACCGCAACGACTCCGCTGATAATGGATGCCTGCCGTGCGGCGAAGGTTGTTAAGAGTTATGCGCCGTCCATCAAGGTCGTAGCAGGCGGTCCGCATCCGATGGCGCTGCCAGAGAGGACGCTGACTGAATGCGATGCGCTGGACGCGGTCTGCCTCGGCGAAGGCGAAGTCGCCATGTCGCAACTTGCCGGCGGAGCGCCCATTGAACAGATTCCCGGTTTCGTTTACAGAACAAGTGACGGGATAATCAGGAACAATACCACTAAAGATATAATCAAAAACCTTGATGACATACCGTTTCCAGCCTGGCGTCTCCTTGATGAAAACTTTTATTTCACGCCGAATCCCAACCTGATACGCGGCTTTCATCTGCGGGGGACATCCATCATCGCCGCGCGCGGCTGCCCCTTTAAGTGCGCCTTCTGCCAAAGCCCTCAAATGGCTTCGCTTGAAGGCAGGAACATTTTCCGCTTCAGGTCTGCCGCTAACATCACAGAAGAAATAAAATTCCTCAGGCGCACTTACGGAGTGGAAATCATCCTGTTCGCTGAAGATATTTTCTCGCTCGCCAGAAAAAATATAGTAAGCATCTGCGAACAGATAAAAAAGGAAGACCTCAATAAAGAAATAAAATTCGCTGTGAATATGAGGGTTGACACCGTTGATGCGGTACTGCTTGAACATCTGCGCAGCGCAGGCGTTGTCCGCGTCATATACGGCTGTGAGTCAGGCTCGCAGAAAACTCTTGACAGGATAAATAAAAAAATAACGGTTGAAAAAAATTACGAAGCGATCAGACTCACGAAGGAGGTAGGCATCACTTGCGAGGCGAACATAATGATGGGCTTGCCGGACGAAACCGAAGAGGATATTAAAAAAACTATACGATTCTTGAAAAAAACCCGTCCCGACAGAATCAACAGAGGCAAATTTTTCCCACTGCCGGGAAGCCGGTTTTTTGATGAGTATGTTGCAAAAGGCGTCATCACAATCCCCTCTGATTGGAACACGCTCTATGACCATTATGTGCTCGGAAAATTCACTTTTGCTTTGATGTCCCCGGAGCGGCTGCGCTATCTTCAGGACAAAATGGATAGAGAGATAACACTGCCGGTAAATTACATATTCAGAATAAACGCCAATTACCGGAATCAACCTGTCAAGGCGTTGCGCATCTACATTCTGATGTTTATCCACTGTGCCTTTTTATATATTCCAATCCGCTTCAGGAACATAATAAAATGGTCAGGCAGGGCGGTTGGCATAAGGTCAAAATTTATATTTGAATGAACCCTATGGTTGCATAAAAATGATTAAACCACAAAGGACACAAAGGTCACAAAGAGAAAAAATCATTAAAAGCAGGACTTCACTTTTATACATAGCGTCATAAATAATGCAGTATGTCGTCCACTGTCATTCCAGCATATATTAAGCGAGAATCCATGAAATATTGAATAATTTTGGAGTGCGGTGATATTTCACCGCTTTGTCATACGGCGATATATCGCCGTCTATGAAAGCGACAAATAATTGTCGCACTCCAAATTGCTCAATTTAGGTCTAAATATATGGCGCATAATTTATGTCGTCGTGTATAGTAAAGTCCTGCTTGCGCACACAGTGCACATTTTGTGCCTCTTATCTTGGTGCCTTGGTGCCTTTGTGGTTCATAATTTATGAAAAATCAGAGTGAACATTGAAGTCGCTGAAAATGAAAATCGTGATGAACATTGCGAAAAATGAAAAGATTAAACGCAGAGGGCGCAGAGAGAGCGCAAAGGACGTGGAGATTTTAAAAAATGGGAGGGGACAATATTCCAGATTCAACAGCCTGTTAAAAAACTAAATATTTCTCACAAAGGCGCAAAGAACGCGAATAAATTCGTGTAAATTCACAGGAAAAATCTGTGTCTATCCGTGTTCATCTGTGGTTCTATGCATTTTTTAACATTTCTCGGCGCGGTGCGGAGACCGCGCCCTACAGTTCACGGCATCGGCACCGGCTGGTATTCCACGCGTCCGTTGTAGGCTAATTTCGCCGTGAGCCAGAACGCGGGCTTGACATCGGGAACTTCGGGCGCAATCCGAAATTCATAAGTTTTTTCTTCGTTTGAATTCAACTCAACCGATGCGACACGCGGCGTTACAATCGCAACGCCGAAGCCGCCGGCAAGGTCTCTCCCCCAAGTCTCTGTCGGTCCGATAAGGCTTAATTCACCCGTGATTTTCTGCGGATGCGGATTGCCCACCTTAACGCGCACAACATCACCTTCGCGTCCCACAGAAAACGAAAGCGGCAGCGAACCCACTTCCATTACATCCTCAATGATCTGCCCTTCGTGCTCAACCTGCGCCTTGATCAAACCGCTGCGGCCGCTCCCCATGAAGCATATAACTACTTTTTGCGTCTGATGCCCGCCCGGTTTTATCTCATACTTGAACGAATCGGGCAGTGCGCGCCAGTCGTCGGGAACGAAAATACGCGCTGTGCCTGACATGGCGCGGTCGGTATAATCGTTCGTAACCGTTACCAACACCTCATTGATGGTAACGCCGCCCTGCCCGATGTGTATGCCCGTCTTGATGTTGCCCTGAATAACGACGGAAACAGGCAGAAAGCCAATCGGGGCGGCGCCTGCGTTGTGCATCCAGAAGCGCGCGAAAACAGGCTGCGCGGGTTCAGTCTCTGACATTCCATCAACGCGCGTTACAGGTTTTTTCCAGTCGGGAGCAAGGTTATATGTTTCAATGGAAAAGCCGCCCACAGGCACATTGAGTTCTGCGTTCTTCACCTGAAGTTGTTCCTGTTTTTCCTCCAGAAGATTCGCCTTCCATGCGCTGCCGATGCCGCCCGCTAATTTGATCGTCGCATCCACTGGTTTTCCTTCCGCCTCGTAAAGCCGCAGCGTCAGCCCTTTTGCGGCATCGGGCGTTTCCGATGAGAAGCCCGCCGTTGGATTGCCCGCCGGTTTCAGTGCGGTAACAACGAGGTTTGCAGGCTCAACCGTCAGGAAAGCCATCCCATCGGCAGGGAGTGCGCCGCCGTGCATCGTTAGTTGTTGAGCGATGAGCGGATTGTTGAAATCAAAACCTGCGAGGTAGGTTTGCGCAGCGATCCAGTTGCCGGCGTGCGGATAAAGCGCGTGGTGGAAGGCGTTGGTTTTGCTTTCCGGCACCAGTTCGTAGGGCAGGCGGTGGAAGAAGGAGGCGGTATGGACGAGGAAAAGGACGAGCGTGTCGTCATTTTCAACGCTGTTGAGTATGTTGCCGATGTTAAGCATACCGACGCCGTAGTTTTCGTTGCCGTCCGGTTGCGGCGCGGAGTTGCAGACCGCGGGCAGACTTACGGTTGAGGTTTTCGCGATTTCCTCCGCCATCTTTTCAACTGCCTTTGTGAGATTCGCCCCGCTTGTTCCTTTGACGATCAGCAACGGTACCGGCTGCCATCCATCAGGCACAGTCGGGTCATTGACAAAAAGAAAACTGTATCCGTTTTTCGCCACGCGGTCTTCAAATGCCGCCGCGACCGAAGAATCCAGACTCTTGAGGACTTTCTCTGTGAAGAGGTTATTCTTGCCTGCGTTGAAGGAAATGCGGAAGGATGTGCCGTAGGAGAGGTCTCTGTTCAAATCCGAAGGCATCGTTGAATCACTGTAGGGGAGGCGGCTGCGGCGTTCGGCATCGTAGTCGTCATACCAGGGAGTGGAATGAATTCCTTTTCTTATCAGGGCGTCCTGAAGAACATAAGCGGCGTTGACGACATCTGAGTTGTGATCGGTGATCATCGCCAACATACCTAGCGGGTAGGCAGAGGTCTGTTGCCCATTGTCATCGGTGAACCGCAGCGCAACTGAATAACTTTCGTCCATCCACTGATGAGGCGTCAGCATTGCATGGTCGGAGTAGTTGTTCATCTGCCAGGTCTGGAAGACGAGTTTCTGTCGGCTTTTCTTTTTCACGACTGCGCCGAATCGCTCTTCAAACACGGGCACGCTGTTTTTGACATCAACCGGGATGGTTGCGACGAACAGTTCGTTCTCGTCGTAGTTCTGCCCCTTGTAATCCTCAAGGTAGGTTATGAATTCCACGCGCGGTATGCCATTATAGAGAGTAATCTGCCTCACTGTATCGGTTTTGCCAACTTTTGCGCGCACGATAAGTTTTTTTGAGATCGTCCCTGATACCACCTGCACGGTCGCCTTATTTTCGCTTGCATACTGGTTGTCGCCGATGGTGTAGATTTCCCACGGCGGCTCGTGGCGCTTGGGGTCTTCCTTGATTCGGACAATGTCGTTGCCCACGCCGTTGGCCGTCTTAATGATTTCCTTTTTGTTTTTCACATCATACAAACTGACGATGCCGCCGCCGCGGGCGGGGTCAACCGTTATGCGGAACAGGTCTGTTTCTATTGTATTTCCTGCGGTTGCTGAGGGCATTTCGGGCAGTTGCTGATCGGGCACAATATAATAAGTTGCATAACCGAGTGACGGCACAGTTGCAGCGAACAGCACGACTGCCTCGGTAATTTTGCCGGCATTGTTTTTCGTCGCGGATTCCACTTCAAACGGAGTTTGTTTGTTTTTGGCATCCACGATTTTACATCCATCAACAGGTGAGTTGAATTTCATTCTTGCGCGCACGACATCCGTTCGCCCCCACGCAAGTGGATTAAAAACAGAGACAGGTATGGCGTCTTTCGGGACGCCTGCTGCGGCGGTGTTGATATGTGCGCCGATGTGCGCGAGCGCGTTCTTTGTAACAGCGGTTGACAGTTCAGTCGCTTCCCTGTAGCCGTTCACGAGGTCAAGGAACGAGCGGTCGTTGATCGTTCCCGTGAGGGCATCGTGATGCTGCCCGAAGAGGAGTTGCCGCCATGCCTTGTCAAGAAGTTTGTCAGGGTAGGGCATGCCCATCAGGTTTGCAACGGCAGCGAATTTTTCGGCGTTCTGCACGGCGTTCTCGGCGAGGCGGTTGCCGATCTTCAGGTCAACGCGGCTCAGCCCCGTCCCTTGGTGATAATACGACATATCGCGTGAGGTTACAGGTATATCTTTGCCGCCGCCCTGTTTAATGTCTTTTTGCACATTCTGAAAAAACGAGTCGCCTCCTGTCCCCTTTACAACAACCGCCGGCATAAGTGTGCTCAACATGCCGGTATTGCCGGCAAACCACGGCGTCGGCGGCTTGAAGTCCGAGGCGTCAAACCTTAAATCGCTGTTGAGTCCATAAGACTGGAATTCCATAAAGGCGTCGTATGCAAGACGGCGCGTAGCATCAAGGTTCATTATATCTGCGCCGTAGCCCGTTCGTTTATGAAGGAGTTTTGTGCCGTCAAGCGACTGGTGCCAGAAAATAGGCGGGAAGCCGACGATGCCCTTTGACCACACTGCGCCGTCGTTGCGTGTCTTTGAAAGAATCTGCGACAGTTGTGCCACATGCCCGAAGATGTCCCATCCCATATACACTCGCGGCGTGTCGCCGAGGACGCGCTCGTGAAAAAGTTTGCCGACCAGTATATTGCGTATGAACGCCTCGCCGCTGATCATCTTCTCCACAGGCTGACTGTATGAGCCGCCCGTCCCGATGCGCCCCTCTTTTATCTGCTGGCGCAGCGGCTCGCGAAATTCAGGATAGGCATCAAAAAACGGCTTCAGATAATCAAGTTCGGACATGTAAACGCCGTAATTCGGGTCCGCGCCTGTAAGAAACATGTTCTGCTGTGAACTGCCTAAAAGCGCCACAGAGTAATCGCGCTGGTCTTCAATCCATACCGGGTCGGCGTGGAAACCCGTAACGACATAAATTTGCTGATCGCTTTCTGGCAGATCGGCGGCGATCTTGAAGTTTGTTTCTGTAGTTAAGGTTTCTGCACCGATTTTCGCTGTCAACTGCGCATCTGCGGTAGTGCCTGCGAGTTTGTGCTCCACAGGGAGCGGAAGAACGACCGAAACATTGCCCCGTGGCTCAAGTTCCAAAGTGCGCTCAATTTTGAATCCGATTTTTTTTGAGGTAACTGTCAGTCTTATATCTTTCACCGGTCGGTCGGCGTTGTTTGCCATCGTGAGCGTGAATTCCATCTGCGGTTTGGCGGCGCTGCCGCGGAAGAAACCGGTGGGCTGAAGGGATGACTGCATCGCCACTGATGAGTTGCCGACACGCAACAACGGATAAGTCCTGACGCCTACCGCCAGCCCCGATGTGTCCGCAAGCAGCATACTGATGGCGCGCACATAAAAGCGCACCTGCTCAACCGGTATCTGGAGCGTCTTCGCCGCCGTCTCAAAACGCATCCCCGCAAATTTGATGAGAAGCAGATTGCGCCCGGGCTTTATCTCCACAGGCACGCGCTCCTTGCCCACAATCCCCAATTCCCCGCTCGCACTGCGCAGCACAGGTTTATGGTTCATCCACACCGCCACGCCTGTTACAGATTCCATATCAAAGAACAAAACCGCTTCCCTGTCGCTCTCTATGTATGCCGCAGCATAAATCACGCCCTCGGCAACCTTTGAAAACGCCTCGCCGTAATCAATAACATTTTTTGTCGCATCATACTTTGCCCAGACAGCCGTCCTGCCTTCACCGCGGTCAACCGACATCCCAAGCGTCGGCTCTATCCCCGCCTCGCCGCCGTGCCCCGAAAGATAATCGTTCGTTGTGAGGAACACCCTTCTTGTGAGAAGCATCCCCTTCATCCCGCCCGTAGCGCCCGCAGAAAAAGGACCGCACACCAGCCAGTGAGTGATGAAACCTTTCTCCTTTACATCCGCAAAACTGTTAAGCGGCAGGTCTGCCGCACGCGGTGCGCATACAGAACATAAAAATAAAATTGAAATCATCAGTCCCGTTAAAAATGCTATGTGGCTTCTTTTATTCATTTTTCTCCCCTTTCCACTTTGAATTTCGCCGAAATTCTATCAGTAAAATACAGTTTTATCAAACATAATGTAGGGGGGGTTCGCGAACCGCCCCTACAGAATCCGTTTTTATCCGCGTTA
>JBFMBQ010000090.1:0-6137 GCA_040755115.1 bacterium | reverse complement strand
GGTCGCCCCTACTGTGTTTAAACAGAGGGAAACTCTCAGTTCTGCATTCTCTATCGGCTGATGGACATCATTTATAATAAAAATTTCTCCGCCGAACTTATCGCCGCGCCGATATTTTTTCAGTGGATAATCAATGCTTACAAGCACAGGTTGGCAAACTTGTTTTATCTTTTCGTAAGCCTTTTTCGGGACAAGGTAATAATCCACCACGCTCCACGAGATCGCGGGCCATGGCTCGTTGAACTGCCAGAAGATAGCGCCGGAGGTTCTGTAACGCCGCCTGCGCAGGTGCTCTATCGCCGCCTGCAATCCGAACGCCTGCGCCATCTGGCTCGCCTCAACGAACGATTCAAGGTCGTCAAAGCCTGTGATGCGCGCATATCGGAACATCTTTGAAAGTTGCGCGCTGCGATAATACCACATATACGAATTCTGCGCCGTCTGTCTGTCCACACCGAACACCGGCAGCCACTTCAACTTTTCCACGCGCTGAAAAAGAAATTCAACAGGGAAATACGATCTGATCGGTTTTATCGGGTAGAGATTTTTTTCTGGTATGAACTTGCGCAGAGATTCCACTGCGGGCGCAGATTGCATCCCGAACTCGCTGACGAAGGCGGCGTCTTCCTTGCGGTAATCTGCGATGTTGGCGTAGCAATGATGAATATTCCAGTTATGCGCCTCGCCGCGCGCGGGCGAGTGCGGGTTGAACGGGCGCCCGCCGCCCTCTTCAGAACATATCTGTCCGATACGGCGGAATATTTTATGATTCCAGCGGTAACTTATCTCGTTGCCGCCGCAGTAGAAAACCACTGATGGGTGCGCGTGCGTGAGCCGCACGATGCCGCGCGCTTCCTGCTCCACGAGTTCCATAAATTTCGCCGTCCTCGGATACGGCTTGCTGGCACAGGCGAAGGGGAATTCCTGCCAGACCATAATCCCCATTTCGTCGCACAATTCGTAAAACTGCCGCTTCTCACGCAGCCCGCCGCCCCACACTCGGAGCATATTTATCCCCGCACTGCGCGCAAGTCCCAACAGCGACTTGTATCGCTCGCCGTCTATGCGACCGGGGAATGAATCGCATGGCGCCCAGTTCGCACCGCGTATGAATTTTCGTTTGCCGTTAATCCTGAAAGTCCAGGGGATGTTGTTTTCTTCGTTTTTAATCATCTCCACTGAACGCAGCCCGAAACGCACCTCTTCCACATCCTCAAGATGCTCGCCAGAAGAAAGCGTTGCACGCAACCGATACAGCCACTGGTTTCCTTCTTCCCACGGCTCCCACAGGTGTGGATTTTCTATCGGTATAGAAGTGGTAAAATACCGCTTTCCCTTATGCACTTGAACCATTTCACGCTGAACAACAGGCGGTTTAAGGGGGAAATTCAAACCTTCAACATCAACTTCAATAACGCCCGGAAAATCATCCGATGAATCAATCTCTATTCTCAAATCCACCAGATAATCATCGCCGACAGGATGAGGATGAACCGTAACATGGCGCAGGAACGCGCTGCCTGTATGAAGCACAGATACATCATCCCAGATACCAACCGTGCGGATGTCAGGGGCAAAATCCCAGCCGTAGGACATCTGGCACTTCAGCGTGTGTGTGCGGTCGGGATACCGTGCGGGAGGCTCAAAACAGACGACCAACCGGTTATCGCTCTGTAGGCGCCGTGTAATCTCAACCACAGTCGTAGAAAACATACCGACATGTTCGCACAGAACGGCGCCGTTCAATTCAATCATTGCATGGTAATCAAGCCCTGAAAAGCGGATGAAGGCGCGCCCTTCCTTCGGCGGCATCTGGAATTCTTTTCGGAACCACCAGCGGCGTGAATTAACCCATTTTGATTCTTCGCATTTATCGCCGTAGAAGGGGTCGGGAATGATGTCCGCGCGTAAAAGGTCAAGGCGCACATTGCCGGGGACGACAGCAGGATACCAGCGTTTTACTTTCTCTATTGATTCACCGGCGCGCGAATCGCCCACCTGCCAGTCGCTGCCGTTGAGTGATTTTTCTGTTCGCAATCTCGCTCCTTTAATTTCGTGGTTTTTATTTTAATGTAAATGTAGAAAATAATATTAAAAAATAAAAGATTATCACTGAAGCACGGAAATTCAGAAACACGGAAAGATATTTTTTGCGCCTGCGGCACAAATAAAAATTCTTTTTCCGTGCCTCCATAATTCCGTGTTTCCGTGGTTTGTTTTTGTCATTGCGGATTCAAGTTTTTATTATACCGAGCAAGCCTTCAGTCAGAACGAACCGCCCGAGCGGGATGACCTCGCAGGAAAAACTGTTCAGGAACGCCTTGTTAAGACACAGACCGCCGGAGATATAGAGGCGGTCAGGGCGACCGGCGAGCGCCTCGCAGTTGTGAGCGATGCCGCGGAGGAATTCGGCGAAGGCGAACGGATAGGGCGTGCCGCGCGAGATGCGGTCAAACATGGTCGTCATCCCAAGCACGCCGCACACTACAGGTATTTTTTGTGACGGCGTTGGAAGTTTTGCGGAGTCAAGATTGAAGTAGCGCTGCAAGAGGTCAATCACCTGTCCTGTGAAGGCGCCGCACTCGGTATTCCAGTCCATCGCCGCAACCTTGCGGTTTTTGACTTTGACGAATTTCACATCGCGTGCGCCGCAGTCAAGGATAGTGAAATCCGGTTCTGTAATCAGTCGGAGGGCGCCTTCAGCGAGCGCGACAAGTTCGTTCACAACTTTTTTGGCGTTGGGAAAAGCATTGTGCCCTGTCGCTGCCGCAATATCATATTTGCTTCCTGTCTTGATGATTTTATGCGATGGAACGATGCGCCGTGCGGCTGATTCAAGATAGTGAATCTTCGTATAACTCGTGCCGCAGTCAACAACAATTTTTTTCATAACTTTTTTTGACGCTGATTACGCTGATCATTCTGAATTACGCTGATTTTTCAGTGCCTTCAGCGTTATCAGTGTCTAACATTTCACATTAAACCTTATAAACGCCTCTATCTTTGCCCGCGCCGAGCGCGAGAGGTGCCTGTCAACTTCAACAAAGAGTCCGTTGTGCTTCTTTGCCAGATTGAAGGCGAGTGCTGATTTCTGGCAGAAGGACTGCACGAAGAACACCACAGGAAGCCCTTCAGGGACATAACATTCAAGGTCAAAGTCGCCGGGCGTTTTGTTTTCCATGCAGCGTGTCCAGCCGTAGATGTGGGTTCTATCGGGGAACAGTTTAAGAATGTCAAAATCATACGGCGGGACGCCCCAGAAACCGCAGACGGGTTTGGTTTTTCGGGGTCTTTCAGGCGGTTCAGATGTTCGGAAGACGCTGCCTACAATCAGTTCCATTTTCACGCCCAACGGCAGTTGGCTTTCTGAAATCGGCGTGCCGTAACCTTTGCTGTTGTCATTCCGCACCTGCACTATCGGTATATCGGTCGTAGTAGTGAGCCATCGTGCGATGTGGCGCATGCCGTCGCATTTGTCTTCACCGATGCAGGCGATAACGCCGTCAAGCCGTCCCGCCTCGCGCAGTGAAAAGATGTTTGAGACGACCCGCTTGAGTATAGAGCAGTAGTTCGTCGGCAAATATCCGTTGCGAACGGGCATATCGGGAATCGGTTCGTCCAGATCAACGAGCACATCGCCGCGCGCAATGCACTTATGCATAGTTTCCCACGGCGGGACGCCGACTATGCCGATTGTTTTTGCCACTCGCCTTTTTCGCATTTATCTATATTGTATCGCCACTAAAACACAAAAACACGAAAATTTTTCGTGCTTTAGTGCTTTCGTGGCATTATTTCTTATATGTCTTGACCTGTGATAAAATAACAACTGATGAGCAACCCGGTCGCCCGTGCGGGAATATTCGTTAACAACCTGACGCGCAGGGGCATCTCCACACCTGTATTTAATCCGAAACGATCTGAGATCATCATCCCCGATGAAAAAATTCAGCGACGCATAATTGAGGGACTCGCATTTTTAGCATCCACCATCTCTTTCCCCATAGGCTACAGATTCCGCCACCGCTGGTGTCCATCCGCACACAACCGCACTTCTGCCTCGGCGGCTGAATCCATCCTCAATGCCCTGACAATAATGTATTTCAGCCCCGAAACCGCTCTGGAAATTATTCGGAACTTTTTTGTCAACCAGTCGCTTGAAGGCTGCCTTCCGAGATATTTAAGTCCGATGTCATCCTCGCCTCACCCCGCTGTGCCGTTGCTCCTGCTGCCTGTTTTGATACACCAGAACATTGAACCTGACAATGAAAAACTGGATGAATTCTACAACCGCGCCATCCGCTTCTCCGACTACCTCGCCGTGCACAGAAAGCGTGAAGACGGTCTTTTCCACCCGCGCGCAGCCGCCGACTTGCAGACAGACTTTATCCTGATTAAACCTGTGCACGAGACTGAAAATGCCAGTCCTGAAAAATTTACCAGCGTCGCCCTCAACTGTCTGATGGCACACCAGTTCCGCCTGCTGTCTAAAGCGGCGCGCTGTCTGTCATATCCGAGGGAAGAGCGCAAGTTTGAGGTGCGGGCGAAAAAACTCGGAAGTCTTATCGCCGAACGCTGCTGGATAGAGACGCAGAAAAACTTTTTTGACCTCATAGACGGCAAGCACGCCGCCGCACCATCGCCTGCCGCCGCCCTTACGCTCACCGCCGAGGCGGCATCAAAAGAACAGGCGAAAACTATCGCGGAGCAGTTAAAAAACAACAGGCAACTCCTTCAGCCCGCAAATCACACCGACCTGCTCGCCCTCTATCTGACTCTGGAGGGACTCGTCAAATACGGACTGCACGCCGCCGCGGGCGATGCTGCGCTGCAATGCCTCAAACACATCGCCGTTCTACCACGCACGCAGGAAAATTTACTCCTCGCAGCCGCTTCCTTCCCTGTCCTGATGGAATATATCATCGGCTTCCATCCCTTCCGCGACCGCTGCGTGATCTCGCCTCACCTGCCCGATGAATGGAAAAATCAGAAGATAGAAGTCAGCAACCTTGCACAGAGAATTTCACTCGCTGTTACACTGCTTGAGGCGGGCAAGGTGAAATGCGAGGTAGTCCGAGGCGAGCGGATGGAGGCGGAGATAAATAATTTTCATTTTATGAATTTTATCTATCAAAAAAACGCTTGAGTTACTTTTAAATTATCGCCCTTCGGGCGATTAAAATGAACCACAGATGAACACGGATACACACAGATGTAGGGGCGACCGGCCGGTCGCCCCTACACAAGGGGAGAAAAGGGTAAGAACGGGTGAAAGGGGAAAACGAAATTTAGTCTGACGGAAATAAAACATTTGTGGATAAAATTGTTATAAAATAATAAAATAAGTGTAAGGGAACGATGAGGAGGTGGGAGATATGAACACCGAAGAGTTCAGCGAGTTTATAAAAGAGAACTTTCGCCCCATCAAAACGAGGGAGAACGCTCCTGTTAAAATCGGGCGCAGAACTTACGACTGGCTGCTGAAGAAGGAAAAGCGGACAGGCTTAAGCCACCTTACGCTTTCGCAACTTGAACAGTTGATTGAAAAGCACTGCCTCTGCAAAGTTGATTTTGAAGACGGTTACACTTACATCACAAACCAGGATGCCGAGCGCGAAATGATGGTCGCTTACTATTCCGAAAGCGCCGAGCACGACAACCCGATGATCTCAACGCACCTGAAGCCGTTTATAACGCCGGGCGGAAAACGCCCCGTCGCAGATCTCCCTTCCTGTCCAGACGCAGAAGAATACCACATCTCCGAAAATGCAATACGGGACATCATCGGCGAGGTGCCGCAGGAAATAACCCTTACGCCCGCTGCGCTTACCGAAAAAATCACGCGCGATGTCGTCATAGATGCGATTGACAGGAATCTTGTCCGTTACCACTACGAGGACGATGAAATACACATCGTCAGCCAGACCGAAGACCCCGGCGACTCACCCGTCCATCCGCTGCTCCTGCCGAAGTCCCTGCCCGGCACGGAAATCTCTTTTCAGGAACTGGATGTCTCGCAGCGCACCTTCCTTGACGGCGCATACCGCGACAAGGCGAATATCTCATCGCACAACATTGAACACAAAATAACCCGCAGCGACGACTGATCAATTTACACTCCACTAAGATCACGAAGA
>JBFMBQ010000089.1:0-9452 GCA_040755115.1 bacterium | reverse complement strand
CTGATGCCGACCTTCAGGCAGTTTTTGATTCCGTTCACCGCTTTTTCAAACGAGCCTTTCAGCCCCGTCAGCCAGTCCTGTATCTCCGGCACATGCGAGTGGAAAGCCACAAAGGCTTCCGTAAGCCCCGCTTCCTTTAATGTCTGTGCGAATTTTTCTGTGATCAGCGTCGCATTCGTCTGAATCTGCACCTGCGGGATACCGAGCGAGCGTGCGTAACTGATCAGTTCCGGCAACTCCTTGCGCAGTGTCGGCTCGCCGCCTGAAATGGAAAGTTGCGGGTTAGTGGTTTTCGCGAATCGCTCAATGAAACTTTTCGCCTCTTCCAGGTTAACGCGCTTCACATCAGGCTCAGTCTCAGGGATAAAATTGCAGAACACGCACTTCTCGTTGCACTCAAAGCCAAGCCGCAGCAGGTTGTTTATAAAATCATCCGTCCGCTCTTTCGGATCGGTCATCTGCATATCTAACCCCCATACCCTTGATTTTATTTTAAACAATGGATTAGGTTATTTCAAATGCCACCTCTTAGCGACAGCATATCTCGGATTTGTTTTTTTGCGCCCTTTGCGCGAAATATATCCTAATCATATAATAAAAATAAAGATTATGCCCAAACATCCTAAATCATGCCTTCTGAAGTTACTCGTTATGATCGGGGCGGTTCTGATCGTGTGTTTTGTTACGGAGGCATCCTTGAGGCTTTTGGCGCGTTCCCGCTGGACACCTTTCGTTGTTGCTCCCGATGAATTGAAAGGTAATAATGAACCCGGTTTGAATCTTCCGAATGTAATGTCTAAGGACGGCGGTGTTTACTGGGAACCTTATATATCCATACCTGATGATCCGGGCATGCGGAAAAAATTCTTAATAGATTACTATAATCGTCACTTTTATAAGGAATTATTGAGAAATCAAAAACGAATAATAATACTCGGCGATTCCGTAGGTTATGGTCTCCACGGAAAACAAAATATTCCTAAAAATTTTTCTATGCTGTTGGAAGTGTATCTGAACAAGAGGCGTGTGAGGGGACTCACTTTCGCCGTTGCTAACTTTAGTTGTGGTTCATACAGCACCTTTCAGGAGGCTATAGCGTTCAGGCGTCACGGCTTGGCTTTCAGTCCTCATCTCGTGATCCTTCAATTTACAGAGAATGATTTCACCAATTTCGTATATTCGGATGAGCATCCGCGATATACAACACGGGCAGGAACCCAAAATTTAACAGTCGGCAAGCACATTATTCCATTATCCCTCCCGCTGCCGCGCAAACTGAATGAAACCTTGAGCAGATATTCCATGTTTTTCCAGTTCTTAAATATGCGCGTGGATGCGCTCAGAGCAAAAAGAGTGTTACAACGCGAGAGCGGAGAGCACAGAAAAAATCGTGAACTGGCTCTAAATTCACTTGATAGAATAAACAAAACGGCACAAAAGAACGGGTCTAAATTTCTCGTCGTTCTTTTTCCTGTAACCGACAAGCCGTTTTCTCAACATTCAAGCGAGGAATTTCCCTACAATGAAGTCGTAGCATTCGCCGCAAAGCATAATATTCCTGTATTTGATCTCATCGCCGCGATGCGCGATGTGGATTACAAAGCGGTGCGCCTTGATCCGGGAGGGCACTTCAATGAGGTCGGTCACCGCGTGGTGGCTGAAAAATTATTCTCTTATCTGAAAAATCATCCGGAATTACTTAATTCAAAACCCAAACCTGTCTCAATTGGTAGTTATGAATAATCTTATACAAGTTGTTCGTAAACCTCGTCATTACATCTTTAATCTCGTCAATCCAGTTAATCATGTCCATTAATAACATCGCCCTATCTGTGCATAAATCCAAAACTCCATTATAATAATATCGTCTGTCGCAAAAATGAAAGCGAAAATACTGAAACTCGGCACCTCCTGCAACAACCGCTGCTACTTTTGCAGCGAGGATGGCACAGACTATGAGATGGATTTTGAAAAACTCTCCGCCGTCATTAAAACCGCGCGCACGGGCTGTGAGCAGATCATCCTCACAGGCAAAGAACCAACCATTTACCCCCGAATAATTGAACTCCTCCATACCGCAAAAGAAAGCGGCTACAAAGTTATCACCATTGTTACGAACGGGCGGATGTTCGCCTACCAGATGTTCACGCGGGAGGCTGTCCTTGCAGGTCTTACAGATGTTTTAGTCGCCCTTCACGCCCATACGCCCGAAATACACGACCGCATCACCTCCGTAGCACAGAGTTTCAGGCAGACACTACAGGGCATAAACTGCCTGCAAAAAGTTTCTGCCACTATGTCCCCTTTTAACCTCGTCAGCATCTCCGCAGGCACGGTAATCGTGGAAGAAAATTACGCTTATCTCCCGCAGATCGTTGACCTTGTCGCATCTGTCGGCATCCAGAACATCTTCTTCATCAGGTGCAAACCGGACGGCGCAGGACCCGATTTCGCAAAAATACGCCCGCATCTTTCCCGCGCGCTTGACCTGAGCCGTCAGCACGGAATCAATGCCTTCACCAAAGGCTTCAGCGATGATGAATTAGGCGACTACCGCTCCTTCCGCTATGAACAATTCCTCCAGACACATCCTGTCCTGACACCGGAATTATAAGAAGTGAGAAGTAAGACGGTAGACGATCATTTCCCATTTCACATCTTCCGTTTACCGTCTCACATCTCACTTTTTACTTTTCACTTTTAGTAGTAAAATATACGAAACAGTATTTTAGGAAAGCGCAATGGGCAAAAAGGCAAAAAAGCAAACGAAGAAAAGCGCGAAAAAAGCAAGAAGTATCTCTTGCCTCGGAATTATCTCGGCTGTGCTGCTTTTTGTGGTGGTCATAGCAGGGGTATTAAGCGCAGTGATTGTTGTCAGCGTTATTCAATATGCCGGCGAGATGCCGCCAATGGTTGATGCACCGATCCCCGCACCGAAAAAAACAACGAAAATTTACACCTCAAACGGTGAATTGCTTGCGAATCTTTACATAGAAAATCGGGAATACACGCATCTGAACGAGATACCCGAGATGCTGCAACTTGCGATAATAGCGATAGAGGATGAGCGGTTCTTTTTTCATCACGGCGTTGATTTTGTAGGATTGACGCGGGCAGCCTGGGTCAATTTCAGAAGAGGCAGCACAGCCCAGGGCGCCAGCACGATAACACAGCAACTCGCCAGGAATATTTACCTTACTCCAGAGCGGACTATACCGCGCAAATTGAGAGAAATGAAGATTTCCCTCGCTCTGGAGCGAAAATATTCAAAAGAAGAAATTTTAGAACGCTACCTCAACCAGATCAATTTCGGGCACGGCGCTTATGGGGCTAAAACCGCTGCCCTCGCTTTTTTCGGGAAGCAGCCGAAGGAACTCACCATCGCCGAATGCGCACTCCTCGCCGCCACACCCAAGGCGCCGTCAATATATTCCCCCTACAGAAACATGGACAAGGCGCTCGCGCGCAGAAACCTCGTGCTTGATAAGATGCTCCAACTGAATTTCATCACCCGCGAGCAATACGAGACCGCAATAAGTGAAAAAATCAACCTCAAGCCACTGAGCGGTCCAGGCTACGAAAATTATCGCGCCCCTTACTTCGTAACTTATGTCGCCGACCTCCTCACAGACCGAAGCGGTCCATTCCAGTTCAGCCCCACAAATCTGCATACCGAAGGTTACCGCATCTACACCACACTTGATGCCGGAATGCAGAAAGCGGCGGAAGAAGCGGTTAAGTATGGGATGAAACTCGTCCGCGATATGCACGCCAATATCAGCCAGGCGGCGATAGTGGCGATGGAGCCGCACACGGGGAAAATATACGCTATGGTCGGCGGCGTTGATTACAGCAGAAGCAAATTCAACCGCGCATGGCAGGCAAAGCGGCAGCCAGGCTCCGCCTTTAAACCTTATGTTTACATAACCGCCCTTAAAGAAGGTTACTCTATGGACAGCATCGTTTCAGATTCGCCGGTTTGTTACCCATCTTTCCCTAAAAAATATTGTCCTCATAACTACGACAACAAGTATAGTGGGGGCATGACCTTTTGCTCGGCACTTTACTATTCACGGAATGTGCCGGCTGTGAAAATAGGTCATCTTGTGGGACCGAAGAATGTAATAGAGACCGCAACGGAGATGGGGCTTGAAGGACCTTTTCAGGAAAATCTCTCACTTGCGCTCGGCTCATCAGAGGCGACCCCCTTGGAAATGGCGACCGCCTACTCCGTCATCGCCAACGGCGGCTACAGGATTGAACCCGTTGCTATTGAAAAGATAACGGATGATGCAGGAAATGTTATTTATGAGAAGACCTATGACAGAGGGAAAAGGGTGCTTGACGACAATGTGATCGCTCGTATTGTCCCCTGTATGGAAGCGGTCATCAAACGCGGCACCGGCAGGAGGGCGGATATTGGCAGACCGGCTGCGGGCAAAACTGGCACCACGAGCGACTGGAAAGACGCCTGGTTCATCGGTTTCACGCCGCAACTTACGGCTGCGGTCTGGATCGGAAACGACAACAATTCATTCCTGCGTGTGCTTGTCAACGGCAAGCCGACCGGGAAAGGCATCGCCGGCGGAACCATTCCCGCCCCGATGTGGAAATACTTTATGGAACGCGCACTCAAGGGTAAAGAAGCCGCGGATTTTGACCTCCCCGAACCTACCCCGATGGCAGCAAAATCCACCCGAGCGCCGGATGCCGCCACCGGTACCGCAGCCCCTGAAGAAACCCCCGAAAGCGTTGAGGAGTCTCCGCCTTTGGAATATAGAGAGCCGGAAGTCCTTCTCTTCCAGGATGAAACTCAAGAAATGCGTCAGGAAGAACCCGAACTTATTGAACCAGAACCAGAAAACTTCTTTTAGGTGTTATCTTTGCGTCCTCTGTGATTTCTTCACAGCCTTTGCGTGAAATATTGTATTTTTTCGTAACATTTTAGCGAAGTGAAGTTGTCTTTATTAGAACATATTTTTGCATAGTTGTAGGGCGGGATATCCGTATCCCGCCGTTCGGCGCGATGTGGAAATCGCGCCCTACTATTTTTTCAATATTTCGGATTTTGTTATTTGTCATTTATCACAATGTGTTTCTTCAACAGCGCATAAGCCCTCTCAACGGCGCCGGCGTTGGCTTCTACTGCTTTCCGCGCATTGTCGTCAACCTCGCGCATATAATCTGCATTATTCAAATAGCAAAGCACCTTTTCAGACAGTTCATCTCCATTGCTTGCCATAATCCCGCCTTTGTTATTTTCAAGAATCTCAACGGCGGCGGCAAAATTCTGCGTATATTGTCCGTAGAAAGGCGCCTTCCCGCACGCTGCCGGCTCAAGCACATTATGCCCGCCGCGCGCCACAAGACTGCCGCCCACAAAACACACTGCTGCTATGCCGTATAAAAGCCGCAACTCACCAATCGTATCCATCACGATGACGATTGGAGAAACATTAAGTGTGGAGTGCAGAGTAATCTGTGATCGTTTTATGACCTGAAATCCGCGAGATGTTACAAGTTGCACGACCTCATCGGCGCGCTCAACATGCCGTGGACAGAGCACGAGAGCAATATCAGAATGCGTTTTAACGATCTTCTCATAAACATCAAGTATTATCTCATCTTCTCCAGGATGCGTGCTCCCGGCAACAAAGAGGCGATGATTTTCCACATCAAAAACTTCACGCAAAGTCCGAACTTTTTCCGCCTCCGCCTCAACTAACAAGCCGTCAAATTTCATATTGCCTGTAACCACAACCTCTCCTCTCGGCGATGCAATCAATGCCAGCCTCCTGCTGTCCCGCTCCGACTGCATCCCCGCAGCGGCAATCCTGCCGAACGCCCACCGATACAATCCCCGCACGAACCACCCGGCGCCTGCCATCCTGTCGGATACCCGCCCGTTCAGAAGTATCACCGGTATCCTGTTAGCCTCGCAAGTTCGTAGAAGGTTGGGCCATATCTCGGTTTCCATTAATACCACTGCAGCAGGCTTGATCTCTCTCAAAGTCCGCCTTATTGTCCATGGAAAATCAAGAGGGAAATAAAATAAAATCACGCCCGCTGAAAAGTTTTTTTTCAGCATCTCCATTCCCCCGCGGGTCGTCGTGGAAACAACTACTTCATAATCTTTTTCCCTTTCCTTCAGAAGTCTCACGAGCGGGATTGCGCTCACCACTTCGCCCACAGATACCGCATGAATCCAGATGCGATTCGCAGCGCGGCTTACTAACTTTTTCCCATACCACCCGAGCCGCTCACGGAGCGTCCCACGCCATTTAATGCTGAAGACAGATGCAAACACCAAATATCCCATAATAAAGGGGAATGATACGATAAGCGCAAGATTATAGAGGACGAAATATATCACGGCTAATTATCCTACATGAATTTTTAGTAGTTTTCTATATCTGATTTCTGTAGGGGCGGTTCGCGAACCGCCCCTACTCTGTGCTCTCTGCGGTAAAATTTATACAGCAACTGAGTTAGATTACATATCGTTTGGAAAATATTGACAAAAAACCTACAATATTGAGAAATAAATTGATACATAAGGAGAAATGACCTGTGAAACTGAAATCAATAAAAATCCCGATTTTATACTTTATTATCCTGTTTTTCCCCAATGTGATCGTCTTTGCTCATTATCCTATGGGCAATTACATCCGTAAAGAACTCGCTCTGCCGCAGAACGGCGTGCGCGCCGAGCAAGTTAAAGACAAGCCCGAACTCCTCGGCGATCCTAAAGCCGAAAGTATGATCGGAGACTTCAAAATCTACAACGACCGCGTCGGCTTCATCATCTCAGGCGCACGCCCCGCCTCAGGCTATCATCTCTACGGCGGTCATGTTGAGGACGCCGGACTGCTGAGAAAACAGGACGATGGTTATTACTGGTGGAATCTCATGGGCGATGTATATCCGGTCTTTTATCAGGGTGCCGGCTCACTGCTTGTGGCGAGATTGTTCAAACCCGAAACTGTGGAAATCGTAAAAGACGGCAGCGACGGCGAGGCGATCGTTCGCGTGAAGGGCAGGGATGCGGAATTCCCAATATTGAAAGAAATTCTCCAGATAAAAACATCTTCTTCTATTAAAGCCGACATAACGATTGATTACATACTCCGTCCCGGTGCGCGCACACTTGAGGTAATTACAACATTGAAAAATCAGACGAAAAAGAAAAGAACGCTCTACATGGGCATGGTGTTCATGATGGGCGACGGGCAGAATATGTTTGCCCCCGACATCGGCTTCAATTCTGGCAATATGCGCGGCAGAGTATTCCCTCTGATCGGGAGCGCAGGGCACGGCATCTCCTACGGCTGGTATTCCCCAGAAGACAATCTGCACATCCACGAGAAGATGTATTCTCTTGTCGCATCAACTTTCGGTGATATAACGATGCCGCCGGAGGGCGAAGGCTCTTTCAAATATTATTTTATTGTCGGAACAGGCGATGAGGCTTCCATTTACGACGAGAAATACCGTCTGGATGGCGAGACCGCGCTCGGCGTGCTCACAGGCAAATGCGTTGAACAGGATACAGGCAAGCCAGCCGCCGATGCAATGATACATGTGCTCACCCCCGAAGGCAATCACAGGAATCAGATTGCGGTGAGCGCGGACGGCGCCTTTCGCGCTGTGATGCCGCCCGGTGAATACATACTTCAGGCTGTTTCTTACGAGAGAGACGATGCTACGCCGACAAAAGTGTTGATAAAAAGCAACGAAGAAACCTCAGCGCTCATTACCGTTCCCCAATCCGCTGCTATGACTTACGAGATAATCAATGAATGGGGCGAGCGCATTCCCGCCACCATAAGTTTCAAGGCTGTTGACGGCAAACCGACATCAGCGAACGACCCGAAGTTCAGAGTGGAAACCTTCGGCGGCGGATTCTACAAGACGATTTTCTCCGGCGGCGTCGGTTCCGTTGCGCTGCGCCCAGGGAAATATGAGGTTTACTTCTCACGCGGGTTTGAATATGAAATTGATAAAAAAGAAATCACCGCTGTCGGCGGAGAAACAACAACCGTCAAGGCATTGCTTCAGCATATTGTTGATACCACAGGCTTCCTTTCCGGCGATTTCCATGTCCATTCGCAGCCTAGCCCTGACAGCGATGACACTATCGCAGAAAAAGTGATGGGGGCAGCCGCTTGCGGACTGGAAGTGCCCATCGCCACCGATCACGAGCGCAACACCGATTACAAGCCGCATATCAAAAAATTAGGAATGGAAAAATATGTTACCTCAATCGTCGGCGATGAACTCACAACAATGCGATTGGGACATTTCAACGCCTTCCCGCTGCACTACGACCCTGACAAGCCGAATAACGGCGCACCTTACTGGTATGGTTTGACTGGACCACAGATCTTCAAGGCGTTCCGTGATGACCCGGGCGAATATGAGGTCATTCAAATCAATCATCCGCGCAGTACCGGCGGCGGATACT
The DNA here is from genome assembly GCA_040755115.1 of bacterium. Lineage (GTDB taxonomy): Bacteria > UBP15 > UBA6099 > UBA6099 > JBFMBQ01 > JBFMBQ01. The sequence continues at coordinate 988 of JBFMBQ010000089.1, read as the reverse complement.
TTGATTTTGTCGGCTATGATCCCACAACCGGTACGGCAAGAGACAAGAAAAACTTCAGTTGGAATTTTGATGCAATGGAAGTGGTCAACGGCAAAGGGCTCGGCGATCTGAAACATACGATTCCCGACTGGTTCAGTTTCCTGAACCTCGGCAGGCGGATAACCGGTGTCGGAAACTCGGATTCTCACCATGTCTTCAATCTTGAACTCGGCTACCCGCGCAATTATGTGATGTCTGCAACCGATGAGCCGGACAAGATGGTAGAGACGGAATTCATCAAAGCGGTTCTTGCGCAGAAGGTAGTGCTGAGCGGCGGTCCTTTTATCCGTTTCACCGTAAACGAAAAGAGCGGATTAGGCTCACTCGTAAAAGACACCGATGGTGTTGTGAATCTTAATATTGAAGTTCAGGCGCCGTCGTGGATAGAAGTAAAAACCCTCACCATCATCGCCAACGGCGAGACAATCAAAACAGTTCCCATCACAGCGTGCAGGGAGGCGGTATGCTACAAAGGCAGCATCAAGGTGAATCCGAAGCGCGACACATGGTATGTCGTCAGCGTTGAAGGCGACAAAGACCTTTTCCCCGTGTATCCCGGCGCAAGACCTTACGCCATAACCAATCCCATCTGGGTGGATGTTGACGGCAACGGTAGATTTGACCCGCTGTTGCAATAGTCGTGCTTTCGGCAAATTTGGGGTGGAGAAAAACATTCAATTCACAGATATAAAGTAATCGTTTGTTTAATCAAAAAATTAGTTTAAAATCAAAATCTAACAAAAGATGGGCATCATAATGTTAATTGTCAAGAGTTATTTAATTTTTTTATCTTTAAAAAAACGGCTATTTTATTGGCTTTTTTGTGAACATAAAAAATATTTTATTTTAAGATAAAAAATTGAGAAATATGCTATAATGTGCGTGTTATTAAAAATAGATTTAAATAAACGGGAGAAATTAAACATTATGGAAATTTATGGAAATTATC
>JBFMBQ010000088.1:0-3790 GCA_040755115.1 bacterium | reverse complement strand
ATTTTAATATGTAAGTTCCTGATTTGCCTTTCTCATCGTGGGGCTGCTATATACAGCCCCCTATTTTTTTGCCCGCATTCCTTAATCTGCCTCAATATTGCAAAAGACTTAAAAGATTTCACGCGAAGGGCGCAAAGAATGCGCAGAGAACGCAAAGGAAAATTAGAAGGTAAACATACCCTGTCCTTCAATATGTCTTTTCATTATCTTTCTCAATCTCAAGAGTTTGAAAAAATATGTGAAACTGTTGCTTAAAGGTTTGGCTGACAGCCCGATCATTACATTCCTCAAATAAAGGCAGGGTATCTCTTCAATTTTATATCCTTTGACCGACGACCACGCCATAATCTCAGTATTCCAGAACCATTGCTGATCGCTGCAATGCTCAAGCGCCTGAATAAATTTTCCCCTCTTGAAAAACTTGAACCCTGCTTCCATATCGTGAACATTCACTTTCAGGGCGGCGCGCGCTATGAACCTGTAACCAACATTCAGCAGATACCTGTGAAGAGTCAACAGGCTTACCCTGTAATATCTCCGCGCGATGGCAGCATCCGCGCCCTGCTTAACCGCCTGATAAAAAGCAGGTATGTAGCGGGCATGTATATTGAAATCAGGCTCAATTATCCCGACGATTTTCCCCTGTGAAGCATGAACCCCGTCCGCAACACTTTTGCCCTGTCCCTGCGGGACGCTGTGATAGATTTTCAGGCATTTTACATTCGGGTTACCGCTGATGAAACCGTCAATCGTGTCTCTTGTTCCGTCTCTGCTGCCGTCATCAACTACGATGATCTCATAATTGCAATTCATATAATTAAGAAGACCCATTACATACTCCAGGTTTTTTCTCAGAACTCCGCCCTCGTTCCGACAGGGCAGAACGATTGACAGTTCTATATCACTGATATTATTCATACAAATTACTAAACTTGTGCATTTTTAATTCGTTAAACGGTTGTGCGGCACGAATCGGGACTCGTAGTTCGTAGATCGGGGATCGGGATTCAAAGAATTTTCTTTTTCCCGAATCCCGAACTACGATTCCAGCAGCGCAACCGAAACCGAATGACGAAGAAGTATGAACATTTGTGTCCTTCATTTTTCTGCCCGATGAGCGTGTGTCTTCACGGCCACGATAACAAGAGAACTTCCCGCCGGTAAATTTATAACAGAGGCGATCCGCGCTTCAACGAACATGACCAGACGGAAAACTGCATTTATCACAGGATATATCTTTACCTCATCTCTCAATTCCCGCCCTTTTCCCCTGTTCAAACTCCTCATCAGCCGATAAAACGGATATAAGAAAAAGAAATAGTAACTCGCCTTCAACACTCTGAAACCAGTGCTTTGCAGAAGCGCGACAAGTTCATCCCTCTCGTAGCGCCGTTTGTGGCAGGATACCTCATCAAAGCGACCCCACAATTTTTTACGCGCAGGCACCGTAATAAAAAGCAGCCCTTCATCTCTCAACGCCTCGTTTATACTGCGAAGAACCAGCGTATCATCAGAGATATGTTCAAGCACATCAAAAATGCCGATTATATGGAATTCGTCCCTGAAAGGCAGTTTGTTCATGTCAAGTTGATAAAAATGCGTCTTCACACGCGTCCTTGCAAGTTCTATCGCCTTCAGAAATACATCAGCGCCCTCAAAAGGCATCCCGCAACCGTTTAAATATCCCACAACATTGCCCGCCCCGCTGCCCAGTTCCAGCGTCCTCATCCCATCCCTGTAATACTTCCATACCAGCCTGTAGATCAGTTCGCGGCGACCGTAAAACCAGAAATGCCGACTCTCTACATCGTATAAGTCCTTAAAATATTCTTCCCTGAATTCAATTGATGTGTGCGCAGCGTCCTCCGCAAAACACGGCACGCCGCCCCTGAAAGGATAAACCCTGTCGCAAGCACCGCAGACATATCCCTGCGAGTCCAGTTCCAGCGGCTCCCTGCAATCAGGACAAACGATCACTACCCTGCACCTGCACCCTTTCTCAATGCGGGCAGAACCTTCCTGCGAAATCTGTAAACTCTTTTCATATAATCAAGCGTATCTTTAATATTGTTCACAGTTGACTTCTTATCGCTCCTTCGCAGAAAGAGTGTTGGAATTTCCACTATACGGCAGTTGTGCAGAAAGGCTCGCACCATTACTTCGCTGTCCCAGAACCATCCGGGGTCCTCTATCTCATCAATAAAATCAAGAAGTTTATCCCGTCTGAAAAATTTATATCCCGCCTCGGTGTCCGTGAACGGTATGTGCAGAAGACGGCGCAGGAGAAAATTGTATCCCCTGCTCATCATATAGCGGTCAATGGAAGTTATCTTAAAATTGTAGATTCTGTGCGCCACCGCCACATCGGCGCCGTTGCGTATCGCAAGATAAAAATCGGGGATATACCGCGCGTGGATTTCAAGATCAATATCTATGTAACCCACTACACAGCCGCGGGCGACCCTGAAGCCATCGGACACAGTTTTCCCTCTGCCGGCATTTTTTTCGTGGCAGATTTTTTTAATGTTTTTTTCAGCGTAGTGAACTGACAGTTCATCTATGATCTCGCGGGTGCGGTCGCGGCTGCAATCTTCAACGAAGATCAATTCATACCTGACTTTTAAAGTATCAAGAATATCAATCACCTGGCGGACGCTGTCCTTGAGATGACCTTCCTCCATGTAGCAGGCGATAATTAAACTCAGATCGAGTTCTTGCTCAACGCTATTTCCATTTCCCATTTTTTTTTCAAATATAGCCGCATATTATGTGGATGTATTTCTCTCGTTGTCTCGCTTCTCGTTAACAAGGCGTAAAACGGTAGACGGTAGATGGTAGATGTGAGATGATATTTAAATCGTCTCCCGTCTTCCGTTTACCGTCCTACATCTACTGTTTACTATCTTTTTCTTATCTAATTTTCGCCCCGTTCTTAATCTCGCGGTCGGGCTGAAGAAGGCTTATAGTTGCGCCGTCTTCGGCAGCCAGAAGCATGCCATGAGATTCCACGCCGCGTATTTTTGTAGGCTGCAAATTGGCAAGGAACACCACCTTGCGCCCCACCAGTGCGCCCGCATCATACCACTGGCGGATGCCTGCCACCGTCTGCCTAATCTCGCCGCCTATATCCACCTCAATTCGGTACAGTTTGTCCGCACCCTCCACCACCGCTGCCGTCTTGATTTCTCCTACCCTCATATCAATCCTGCCGTATTCCTGAATAGTAATAGTCCCTTCATCTGCCATGTTTATCACCTGCCTTTATTCATGGTTATTCGGTTGCGGTTGCGCGGCTAGAATCGTCTGTCGGTGAGCGTTATTCGGGTAAAAAAACCGTATTACGAATAACGATTGCCGATTCCAGCAGCGCAACTGCGACCGAATTACAATATTATAACGATGCCATAAAATTCTCATACCACTGACTCAGAATCATCAATCCCCATAACTTGAACGAATTGTTCCTTTTTCCCTCAATGTGCTCATCAGCAAGTCTTAATATCTCATTGCGCCTGAAATATCCCGTCTCATACAGCCTCGTGTCCATCAGCACTTCACGCACATAGTCTTTCAACTCCCCCCTGAACCATTCCGCTATCGGTATGTGCCAGCCCGCTTTTTTTCTTTCAATGATTCCCTGCGGCAGGCGGTTTTTCATCACTTTCTTTAACAGATATTTGAGTCTGCCGCCCCTGAATTTTACCTCTTCCGGCACAGTCGTCATAAATTCAACAAGTTCATAATCAAGAAACGGCACCCTCGTCTCAAGCCCGTGCGCCATTGTCATCGT
>JBFMBQ010000087.1:0-6725 GCA_040755115.1 bacterium | reverse complement strand
AAAATATGTAAAAACTTACACAGGTCCCATATATATGAATTTAATCATGATGACATAGAAAGTGGGGAAAATTCGTGTTAATTCGTGAAATTAGTGGATCAAATATAATCCACGAATTTCATTAAAATTTACAAAAACATCCGCTCCCTGTAAGTTCCGAATGCGCCTTTGAGGGTTTCTATGATTTCCCCGAGCGTTGCGCGGGCTTCAACTGCGTTGAGAATCAACGGCATCAGGTTCTCTCTGGAACGTGCCGCCTTTTCAAGTTCAGTCAGCGCGTTATTCGCCCTTGCCTGGTTGCGCTTATGTTTGAAATCCTCGACGCGCGCAATCTGCTTGTCTTCAATATCCTGTTCAATCTTGAGCCGCTCAATCTCAGGCGGCTCGCCCCTGCGGAAGACGGTTACGCCGACCTGAAACTTCCGCTGCTCTTCCAGCGCCTTCTGGTATCTGAATGCCGCCTCCGCTATCTCTCGCTGAAAAAATGCGTTGTCAAGCGCCTTCAGGACTCCCCCCATCGCTTCAACCTGCCGGAAATAATCGTAAACTTTTTCTTCCATCCGATTCGTGAGGGTTTCAACATAATATGAGCCGGCAAGCGGGTCAATCGTGTTTGCCACTTCTGTTTCATAAGCGATAATCTGCTGCGTGCGCAGGGCGATGAGGGCTGCTTTCTCTGTGGGCAGTGCGAGCACTTCGTCCATTGAATTTGTGTGCAGGGATTGCGTGCCGCCGAGCACGGCGGACAGCGCCTCGTAAGCGGTGCGCACGATGTTGTTCTCCGGCTCATCGGCAGTGAGCGAGACTCCCGCGGTCTGCGTGTGGAAGCGCAGCATCATTGAGCGGGGGTTGGAAGGATTGAACCGCCGTTTCATCTCCCGCGCCCAGATGCGCCGCGCAGCGCGAAACTTGGCAATCTCCTCAAAAAAATCAAGGTGCGCATCAAAGAAGAACGACAGGCGCGGGGCAAAATCATCAACTTCAAGTCCTGCCTCTATTCCCTTCTCCACATAAGTAAGCCCGTTCAGAAGCGTGAAGGCGAGTTCCTGCGCAGCCGTTGCTCCTGCCTCCCGGATGTGATAACCGCTGATGCTGATGGTGTTCCAGCGCGGCACACTGTCGGCGCAGTAACCAAAGATGTCAGTGATGATGCGGAGGGAAGGCTCGGGCGGAAATATCCACGAATTCTGTGCTATGTATTCTTTCAGTATATCGTTCTGTATGGTGCCTCCTATTTCATCGGCGCCGACGCCCTGATTCTTCGCCACAGCGATATAGAGTGCGAGAAGGACCGAGGCGGGCGCATTTATCGTCATTGAAGTCGTAACTTCATCAAGCGGAATATCGCTGAACATTGTTTCCATATCGTCCAGCGTGCAGACGGCGACGCCGCAGCGCCCGACCTCGCCGCGTGCAAGCGGGTGGTCGGAGTCAAGCCCCATAATGGTTGGGAAATCAAAGGCGACGCTGAGACCAGTCTGACCCTGGCTGAGTAAAAACTTGTAGCGCTCGTTCGTCTCTTCGGCGGTGGCATACCCCGAAAAGAGGCGCATAGTCCACAGTCTGCCGCGATACATCGTGTCGTAAATGCCGCGTGTATAGGGAAAATCGCCGGGCTTGCCGAGATCGCGCGCAGAATCAAAATTTGTTATGTCTTCCTGTCTGTAACATTCATCTAAAGGCTCGCCGGACAGCGATGTGAATTCCCTTTTCAGTTCTTCTTCCATTCCTTCGCCCCCATAAACAATATCATAAGCGACACAATTATATGATTTAACTTGCTGTTAATTCAAGGGAAGAATCGGAAAGGAAAATATAAGGTTAAGTGCGGTTTCTGAAAAATATCTTTACTCAAATCAGGTGTAGGGCGCGGTCTCCGCACCGTGAGATAACGATAACGGGAACGATGTGGGGGCGGCGGCATATAGAGATGCCGCCCTACATCTGAATGAAATCATTAAATTTTTATAATCCACAAAGGTCTTATTTTGCTTCCTTATCCAGACGCGTCGGGGAACTTTTACGAATGACGATGTTCATTTCATCGTCTGATTTTGTGGTTGATGTCTTGCCCTGATATGCTGGCGAGTCAGGGGCAGGGAACGAAGCGGTGAACTCCTCAGAATGTTCTTCCGTCAGATCAGAGGGCAGTTCTTCTTCTGTGTAAACTGCCGTCTCGCTTGCCCGACTCGTCGGCTGCTTCATCAGGTATGCATAGAGATGCTGCGGGAGCGGCACAGGCTGCATGGCGAGTCCGCGTCCGCCGAAATATTCGTCAAGTCCATTAAATATACTCCTTGCAGCGTTCTCGCGGAAATCGCTGCTTGACAGGAGTGTAAAATCATCAGGATGGCTCAAATAGGCAAGTTCGCACAGGACAGCGGGCATGCGCGTCTTGCGCAACACGGCAAACCGTTTGGAATACATACCCATATCACCAACACCCATCCCCTCAAGCATATTCCTGTGCATAACCTTTGCGAGCGACAGGCTGGCATCGGCGTAGTAATAAGTTTGTGTGCCGCGCTTGTTCAGGCGCGCATTGTGATTCGGCAGACTGTTCACATGGACACTGATAAACACATCAGCATCCGAGCGGTTAGCAATATACGCCCTGTCGTCCAGTGAGACAAATCTGTCAGAATCGCGCGTGAGCACAACATTGGCGCCGGCAGAGCGCAAGTGCGCCGCTAATTTCAACGCAACGGCGAGATTTATGCCCTTTTCCATAGTGCCGTCGGAGGACATCGCGCCGGGGTCTTTGCCGCCATGCCCGGCATCCACCACTATCTTTTTCTTATAAACAGACGGCTGATAGACAGTTACAACAAAGCCCCCGCCGCTGCCGCCGCTTTTCACCTTGTATGCCGCAGGCATCTCTAAATCAATCACGACGCGCGCAACATCGGGCGCCTGACGGTAATGCGATACCCTCACCTGCCGAACAATCCCTTCTCCGACGGCAAAATCTTTCACCGAGTCGGCTGGAATATAACCATAAATATCAACATAAATCCGCGGGGGCGCCGCAACCCTGCCTTCCTCATACCTTACGCCGCCGGGCAGCGGGAAAACTATATCCACACTGTCCCATCGCTTCTCAATCCGCGGATTCGGAAGCGCAGCACCTATGCCACCTGTGCTGTGCCGAATCTGTAAAACATTCCCTGCCAGACGCGCTGCCTCAAAGGTCGCAGGTCTCTCAAGATCAAACACGACCCGCACAATGTTCGGATCAAGACTGAATTGCGCCACCCGCACCGCCTTCACCACTGCATCATCCACTGGTAATGTTACACCCTTCCCGTCCATCACCACTCCTTCAACATCCAGAACGAACCTGTCGGGATGGCTCAGCGAGAAGGTTTTAAACTCAAAATCGCCCGAAAAAGCAACGAGCGCCTTGAACGCATCCCCCGCTGTGTGTATCTCAACAGTAAAACCTGAATTGTAATACTTTATGGGCGAACGATCAGAAGCGGCAACGGCGCCTGATGTATCTCCAAAAGTCAGGGCGATAAAAAAAACAAAAAACACAAAGGCATAGAATAACCAGCATTGCTTTCGCAATTCAGTCACCTCAATCAATTATTTTCTCATTACCGCCGGTGGGAAATTCTATTATTAGTAATAACGAAAGCGGATTATACCCGCGATGGAGGCGGCGGGAATTGGTCATGCGCTCGCTCGCCTTCCTGCCTCGCTCCGCCTGACCACGGTTTTTCGCTATTTTTTCATCCCGAAAAAATGCGCCCCGCGCCGCTCAAAACCCTTCAATTCCCTTTGGAGGCGGCGGGAATTGAACCCGCGTCCGAAGAAACCAGTCCGTGAACTTCTACAGGCTTAGCCTGTGTATTAAATCTCGGCGTCAGCACTCCCTCAGGCAGGATTGCTTTCAGCCCAGCCCACAATTTCTTACACCTTCCTTATGGGCGTCCGGAAGGTGGCATCCAACCTGACGACATCAGCCTGAACCCGGTCGGAGAAGTTCAGGTGACGCCGCTGCGATTAAGCAGCGAGTGCCAGACCGTAGTCTGCGCTTAAGTTTTTGCCCCACCGTTTAGCGAGTGGATGGGAACTCGGCCTGCCGTTGACGACCCGAATAACTTCGTCGAACCCTTACGCCCCCTCATCTCCTTCTCTTCATTTCGCGCTCTATTTCCCTTTCAACCTCCCTACTAATAATATCCTGTTTTTTGTCAAATTTTTTCCTGCCCTTTACAAGAGCAATCTGAATTTTAGCCCTGTTACCTTTAATATATACGCTTAAAGGGACGATTGTCAAACCCTTTCGCTGAATTTTTCCTGCGATTGAATCAATCTCGCGGCGGTGGAGAAGGAGTTTCCGCACACGGAATGGGTCGTGTCCTGTGAACCCCGATGCCTTCGTGTAGGGTGCGATGTGAACATTGTGCAGGAAGGCTTCGCCTCCGCGGAAAAGAACGAATCCATCTTTGATATTGATATTTCCGTTGCGCACCGCCTTGATCTCGGAGCCGCTCAATTCAATGCCAGCCTCGTGGGTATCAAGAATGAAATAATCGTGGCGCGCCTTGCGGTTGGTTGTTATTGTCCTCAAGTTATCGTTTTTCATAATGTATTAAAGTGATCTGAAAGGATTTATAACTTTAAGATCAGCGATTCTAATGCCATGCACCATATCTTCTGAATATAATATTTTACATCCGCTTGCAAGCGCCGATGAAATTATCAATCTGTCCCAGAAAGAAAATTTATAAGAATTTCCCAGTTCAATCGCATTTCTTATTGTTAGTAAAGAAACCTGAAAAATATCAATGCCCTTTATACTCATAATGATTTCCATTGCTGCCGATTCACTTATCGGCTCCTGGATTTTCCTTGTTACAACGAATATGAACTCCTGACAAACCTGAGTAGAGATAACGCCGCAGCCGTTCTCAGCTGACTCAATGAGCAATTCTGCGCACCGTGCACTTTTGCTCTCCTGCGCCGATCTATCAAAGGCATAAACTATGATGTTAGTGTCAAGGAAAATCTTATCTTTCATAAAGGTCTTCTCTTTCCCATTTCGTTCCGCCGGTTGCGATGGGTTTTTCTTTTAATAACTGTTTCATTTTTGAAAGCGGATCAATTCCCTCGTAATCACGCACAATGTTTTTAAGGAATTCACGGATTAATTCAGGTAGCGGTTTGTTGATTTGCGCCGCTGCTTTTCTCACTTTTTTGAGCAGTTCATCGTCAATTGAAAAGGTTACATTTTTATTTTTCATTGCATCACCTTTTAAACTTAATAAGTTTATCTACTTAATAAGTTTATAATTGAACTGAAGTTTTGTCAACTTAATATGATTTATGATAAAATTTAGCAATGTTTCTTTCCGGAACACTCAATGTGTTTTTAGTTTATCTCGTTGTCGGGATGCTCCTTTGCATCCCCCCTTACACAAAATGGTGGAAAAATCTCATCATACGCCTTGATTCATACCAGTTAAATGGCAGAAGACTATTTGCCAAGATTATATTGATTTTTCCCATATTGCAAATTATATCCGTATTTACCGTGTATATTTTCACTTTAAGAAGTGATTTGTATGCACCTTTTCTTCCAACCCAGACATTTTTCTTTGCGCTTTTTTGCCCGGCATCCTTTGTTATCATTCCGCTTACGACTGCATTTTACGGCGCAGCAGGTGCACTAAAAAAAGACGGAATAAAATTGGGGAACTTCCTGCTTCTTTTATACTTTTTCGGCTGTTTCGGGGCTGCCGCCTCAAACATCCACGACATTATCTGGTGCGCACGGGCGACGAACCTTTATCGGCAGTTCAGCGCGGGCGGTTACGACCTTGCACCATGGGTTGAGGTACTCAATGCGGGGACTTATGATTACAGGGTATTCGGTTTCTATATGTTCATTCAGTTTATGATTGAATTTACACTCGGGCTTATAATCTTTAAGAAATATTGTGATTTCAACGGAGTCAAAGAGAAATTCAAACCGATTTTGCTCATCTGTTTTGCAATGTCTTTTCTCGCAGCCGCCATCACAGTGATTGATATGCCAGATGTTATCGCACCGCCTGTGGCGCATATAGGTGTTATTATGATGGCGGTTATCATTTCAAGTTTGATCTTTTACAGAAGCGGGGTCATTCTTAATGTAAAAAATCCTGATTTCGCAACCTGAATAAATATGCTGTGGACAGAAATAAAGAATCAATACCTGATGTATCGCTGCTATCGCAGACGCCTTGTGCGTCTCCCCTACCCGCCGCTATCTGTGTGGATTGAGCCGACCAATATCTGCAATCTTCGCTGCATAATGTGCTCCCGCTCGTTCCCTCCGCAGCGCGAAGAAGGGTTTATGGATGATGGCTTGTTCAGGACAATTATTGATCGGTTCGGCGGCGCCGTCCCTGAAATCTCCCTGCATTTCGCAGGCGAGCCGATGATGCACCCGAGACTGGATGAACTTATCGCCGCCGCTGCGCAGAACGGCATCCGTGTCGTCATCCACACTAATGCGACGCTTCTGTCAGAGGAACTATCTCGTCGGATCATCACGGCGGGCATTCATACGCTCGTGATCAGTTTTGATGCGCTGACACCTTCACAGTATGAGAGTATGCGCATCGGGGCAAGTTATGAAAAGACCCTCAGAAACATTCGCACCTTCCTTGAAGTTAAAAAAAGTTCCTCACGAAAAAACCTGTTCGGAAAATCACGCCCTTTCACGACGATCA
>JBFMBQ010000086.1:0-5405 GCA_040755115.1 bacterium | reverse complement strand
GGTGTCGGGCAGTCGGTTTGCCAGTTCAGAACCCACATGGTAGCAGCATGGTCCGATTGAAGGTCCCAGCACCGCCTTCACTTCTCCAAGCGGCGCATCGTATTCCCTGTGCATCGTCTCTAATGTGTTTTCAATGGTCCTGCCGAGAAGTCCCTTCCAGCCCGCATGAATTGCACCCACAACGCCTTTGTCTTCATCAAACAGCAGAACGGGAACACAGTCTGCGGTGAAAACCATCAGCGGGACGCCCGCAAGTGAAGTAACAAGCGCATCCGTATCGGGGATGCGTGTATCTGGATCAAGTCCGCCGCGCCCCGCATCGCGCGCCCCAACCACTGCCACATTGTCCGAATGAGTCTGATACGCTGTCGTAAGTTTGCGGGGCGGAAGTCCTAATAGTTCGCATAACTCTTTTCGGTGAACCTCCCCGCCGCCCTTGCCGTAGAACCCAAAATTGCAATAGGTCGGTCCACCATCCTGAAGCCAGATGCGTGTCGTAAATGCGATAATTATACCCTGTTTCTGCAATTGCGCAGACTGAAAAATCAGGTATCTTCCCTTTATGTCAATCTCAAGAGGAAACTGTTTCATTTTCCATTACGATTAAGTTTTCTCCATCATACATCAGTTGCCTTGCCTCGTCTGCCCATGCACTGTCAGGGAAATTTCTCATTATGTAAGTGAAGTGATTCTTTGCCAGCGGTATTGCGCGGTGATGAAGATACAGTTTTCCGAGTCCAAGCCGCGCCTTCCCATTTGCAGAATCCTCTTCAAGACAGTGTTCATACAGATCAATCGCACTCAATATATCTCCTTTTTGCTCTTTTGCCCTTGCCATGAGATAGTAGCACTGGCTTCGCTCCGCATCGGTGTCGCATTCCTCAGCCAGCGCCTTTGCGCCTTCAAATGCCTCGCCGGGTTTGTTTATTTTTATCAGTGCCTCTATCCGTTTCATTTCAGCGAGAACGCGGTGCTCCTTCAACTTAAAATCAAAACCCGAAATCATATCGGCGGCTTCTTCATACCGTTCAAGCCGCAGCAGGCAGTCGGCAATTTTCAGAGCCGCCTCCGGTTGTGAACTGTCGCGCTCAAGGGCTGCCCTGTAACTCCTCAAAGCGCGGTCAAACAGTTTTCTGTTCGCAAGGCATTCGCCGAGCAGAAAGTTCACCTCTGCATAATCTGCGCCTTTCTTTATCGCCGACTCAAACATGTTGATCGCAGTGCCGTCTCTGCCAGCCGCCATAAAAAGCACGCCGCAAATGAAATCCCCCGTGCTTGTTCCTTCAGGGTTCCACGGCAGCGCACCTTGCTCTATCTCGTTCATCAGCATCATCATATCAGCACGATGAGTCCTCAGATACCTGACCATTTCCTCAACCACTGTTCCAGCGCCGAGCGTTTCAACTTGCCTCACCCATTCTTCGAGTTTTTCCATTAAACTCACGGCGCTTTCATCACTTGTCTGTTGCTGTGTTTCTGCCGTGATTACGGTCCCCACTCCCATCCCTGTGGTCTTGTCTGTTTCGTCCTCATCAGTTTCATAAAATCCTGTTATTTCAGTTTGTCCTTTCAATTTCTCCACTAATGGTGCGGCGGTATCATCTTTTTTAAGGAAAGTTCCCACCCGGTTTATCATCTCTTCTATTTTTATTTTATCTTCGGTGGCTTTTTGCTCGGATAGTTCAACTTTTTTCACGCCCGGGAGAACGAATTCCTTAAATAATTTTGTTTCGCCGCCGACTGTATCCTCAGAACCGCCGCTTATGGCTGAGATTTTATCCGCTTTCGCGCCCGCCTCATCTTCTGTTGAGAACCCATATTTCTCCTGAACCTGCAATACCCTGTTGAAAAGGTGATCTAACAAACCTCGGTAGTGTTTTATCTCGTTGTAGTAAAAACGCAGTTTCAAGCCGAGTGTCTGAATTTCCTCTTTATCAAGTGAAAATTCCAGCCGGCGGTCAATCTCCTCAAGTTTTTTCAGGTAATCTTTTGTCAGGTGGATAAACAAGTCTGGATCGTCCCCTTTTGTCTTCTTTTTGGATCAATCTTTCTAATTCAACAATAGGATAATAATACTATTATTAAGTTTACTTTGTCAAAATCCATGAAATATACCCCTTGAGTAAAATGGCAGGAAATATTGAACCACGGATTAACACTGATAAGCATAGATTCTTTATTTGCTCCTTCGGCGCAAATATCCCATCTCTATTTGTGTTCATCTCATCAGTGTTTATCTGTGTTCATCAGTGGTTCATCTTTTTGTTCTTCATCTCCGGCTGTGCCGGGTCAGGGAAAAGATACAACGGAAGGTAATCCTTATTTTTCTGAGGTTTTACTCTTTATATAATTCTCAATATCCTCAATCATCGTTCCAGCAGGAAACACTTCATCCACGCCGAGTTTTTTTAATGATGGAATGTCCTGCTGCGGGATCACGCCGCCAACGATGAAAAGCACATCTTCAAGTCCATGTTCCTTTGTCAGTTTTGCTATTTTCTCAACGCAGGTGAGATGTTCTCCGGACAGGAAACTCAAGCCGATCACATCAACATCTTCTTGAATCGCAGCCTGAATAACACTTTCCGGCGTCAGGTGCGTTCCGAGATAGACCACATCCATCCCCGCATCGCGCAGCATCCTGCTTACCACCTTGATGCCGCGGTCGTGTCCGTCAAGACTTATCTTCGCCATCAACACCTTAATATTTCGCATGGTCACATATTAGTTCACGCAAAGTGTGCAATGCCACTTTGAATAACTCCAAGCGGGTCATAACTCAAGCCATAGACTTCGCGCACTGTGCCAATTATTTCGCCGATTGAGGCGTAGGTTTTCACTGCCTCAATTATTGGTGGGATCAGGTTTTCTTTTTCCCCTTTTTCAGCGGCGCGGCGCATGGCATCAAGCGATTTCTTCACTTTTGCATTGTCGCGGTTTTTTTTGAGAATTTTCAGGTTTTCTATCTGCTCCTTCACGGATTCATGCGAAACTCTATGGACTTCCACCGCCGTTTCTTCTTCCGGCGGAATCTGGAAGGTATTCATGCCGACGACCAGCCGTTCCCTGTCTTTTATCTCTTTCTGATATTTGTATGCCGCCTTTTCTATTTCCGCAGTTACCCAGCCTGATTGAATCGCTTTAAACATCCCGCCTCTGCCTTCAATTTCATCAAGTATCTTTTCGGCTTCGTCCACAATTTTATCAGTGAGGTATTCCAGATAGTATGAGCCGCCGAGCGGGTCAGTGGTGTTTGCGACGCCCGTCTCATACGCAAGAATCTGCTGCGTCCGAAGTGCTATCTGGTGTGCGGTCTCTGTCGGCAAGCCGATGGGTTCATCATAAGAGCAGCAGTGGAGTGATTGCACGCCTGCAAGCACAGCCGCAAGCGCTTCGTAAGCGACCCTGATGATGTTGTTCAACGGCTGCTGCGGCACGAGCGAGCACCCGGCGGTATGCACGCCGAATCTGAATTTAAGTGAGCGCGGGTCTTTTGCCTTGAATCTCTCCTTCATCATTTTCGCCCACAACCTTCTGGCAGCACGCAGTTTGGCTATCTCTTCAAAGAAATCAATATGTGAAGAACAGTAAAACGCCAGCCTCGGCGCAAATTCGTCAATCGCAAGCCCGCGCCTCAGTGCGCCCTCAATGTAGGTTATAGCCATCGCAAACGAAAAACCTATCTCCTGCGGCGCGTTTATCCCGTTTTCGCGCAAATCATAAGCGTTGATATTCATCGGATACCACATCAGCATATTTTTTGTGCAATATTCAATGATGTCCACTGCCATCTTCAGGCTCAATTCAAGCGGCGACATGCTCGGTGGATACCCGCAAAAACGATGATGAAGCGGATCGTTCTGAATCGTGCCTCTTAACTTTGAGATGTCAATGTTCTGGTTTTGAGCAAGCGCGATATATTGAGCAAGAATCACAGGCGCAGCATACGATGTAATGACGAGCGAGGCGCTGACCCTGTCAAGAGGTATTCCTTCCATAAGCAGTTCCATATCCTTCAGTGTCGGCAGCGAAGTGCCCTGAATGCCCACATCATCTTCAACGCGCGGGTGGTCTGCGTCAATGCCTGTCATTGTCGGTATATCAAAGATCACATCCAGTCCAGCCTGACCGTGCTCAACAAGATACTTGAACCGCTCGTTCGTGTCGGCTGGCGAGCCGTAGCCGCATACCTCGCGGCGCGTCCAGTATTTGCCGCGATACATATCCTCGTGAATACCGCGCGTATAGGGATACTTGCCGGGGTCTGCTATATCCTTTTTGTAATTCAGGTGTGATACATCTTCAGGCGTATAAGTCGTTTTGATGTCAAAATCCGACCATGTCCGCAGCCGCGACGGCTTCTCAAAATACGCATCCACCATCTTTTCATAACATTCGCTCATTTGTGTTTCCTCGTTCCTTTGCGTTCTTTGCGCGTTCTCTGCGTTCTCTGCGTGAATCTAATTATTCGTTCACGCAAAGTGCGCAAAGTTTATGCCCCGAAAATGCTTTTTTCGTCATACCGATAAAATCCCCTCCCTGTTTTTCTCCCCAGATAGCCGGCATCGCGCATCCGATAGGCGAGGGGAGGGGGGGCGAAGCGATGGTCTTTCAACTGTTCATACAGCGCTTCCGCAACGGCAATGTGAACATCCAGCCCGATGACATCAAGCAACTCAAACGGTCCCATCGGGTAACCGAGTCCCAATTTCACCGCCGTGTCAATGTCTTCAGCAGTTGCCAGCCCCGCCTCAAGCGCACGAATGCAGTCGTTGTTGTATGGGATGAGGAAAAGATTCACTATGAAGCCCGGGCTGTCTTTTGTATTGACCAGAACCTTACCGAGACTTTTTCCGAATTCTTTCGCCGTCGTGTATGTCTCATCGCTTGTCTGTAGCGCCCGCGTCAGTTCAACCAGTTTCATCAGCGGCGCAGGATTGCAGAAGTGCATCCCGATGACGCGGTCAGGGCGGTTTGAGCCTGCGGCGATGGCAGTGATGGATAAGACGGAAGTATTGGTTGCAAAAATCGTTTCAGGCGGACAAACCCTGTCAAGTTCTGCGAATATTTTTCTCTTCAATTCAAGGTCTTCGTATATAGCCTCAATGATAATCTGGCAATTCTCAAGTGCGTTTTGATCGGTGGATATGGCGATCCTCTCCATCGCCGACCGGTTTTCATCTTCTGTCATCTTTCCCTTTTTAACACCTTTTGCAAAGAACATTTCAATGTTCGTCAAGCCGTCATCAATCCGCTCCTGCGATATTTCACTGATTATCGTTTTGTATCCTGCGCTTGAGACAACGATTGCGATGCCCGATCCCATCGTCCCGCAGCCGAGAACTCCGACCGTTTTTATTTTCATCTTGCCACCATCCTTTTTTATCCACTAATTTCACGAATCT
>JBFMBQ010000085.1:0-3707 GCA_040755115.1 bacterium | reverse complement strand
ATTTACCTTTGTGAACTTTGTGGCAGTTACCGCATGTAATATTTTCCTGAGCGTGAGAACTGATAAGGAAAGATTTTGTAACTCCCGTGTTGTGGCAGTTCATGCATGTTTTTTCAAGGTCGTCCTGTGTGGGCGATTTGAAATTTATTATCCCGCCTTCACCGCCGCCCTGCTCCACATGAACAGAGCCTTTACCGTGGCAGGCTTCGCATCCGGGGGTTACGCCTTTTTTTACAAAACCATCACCAAACAAGATACTGTGAGGAATTTCCTTTGTTATTTTGTTGTATTCAGAGTGACAGGTCAGGCAGGTGTCTGATCCTGCCGCCGTTGTCGTCTCACCTTCGCCGCCGCCTTGAGATAATCCTTTTTGGACATAAAAACAAAAAACGAACATAATCACCGTCAACAGGATCAAATTTATTTTTCTATTCAAATTGGGTCACCTCACTATATGCCCGATTCTCATTGTTATACAAGTCAACCTGTGAAAAATATCACAATCATATTTCACCATTTTATTAACTTTTAAAGTTTTGTCAAGCGAAAATAGAAAATAATTTTTTATGTATAAATCTATGCTTTTTTTTAATCAGATGTAAAATACTGTAGATTATTATCGTCATTACAATTTTTTTGTGCATATTATTCCTCATTATCTTAATCGTCTTATATATGGATGTTGACTATATTCATCGCATAATTTTATGTTTTGTTGAATATGTTCCCAATCCCAACTAAAATATAAATGCGGCAATTAATCTCAACTTGAACCAGTTTTAAATTGCTAAATTAAAATTGACAAGGGGTGATTAATAATGATAAAATTAATTGTGAAAATATGCACAAGATAATTCGCCGTTTCTCCTGAAAGGCAGGCTGCCAATGGGGAAGGGGAAATACTCAAAGAAGTCCATCGTATGTTGGGAGTATCACCATTGCAAAAGGGCAAACTGCAAAGCCTACGGCAAAACGGAAGTAAAATGCTGGCTCATAACAGGCACCAAATGCCACACCGGCGAAGAAGACCTGTCGGAACAGGACAAATTTAACAGATATTGCGCCGTATGCACAGTTTACCGCAGTTTCGCCAAAAAGACGCCCCCAGGCTCGCTCGTCCGTCTTGCACTCTATTGCCAGACTGTCAGAAATATACACAATCAGGGCGTTAAAACTATCTCCTCCCGCTATCTTGGCAACCTGCTGAGAGTAAAACCATCACAGGTAAGAAAAGACCTCTCCGAATTCAATATCACAGGCGAATCGGGCTTCGGTTATAACACCAAAGCGCTTGAAAACGACCTCTGCAAAGCACTCAAAGTTGAAAAAGTTCCTGTCGTCTTAATAGGCAGCGGCGATTGGGCACAGACGCTCATAAACGAGCCAGCCTTCAAGGAACAGCGCCCCTTTTTCATTAAAGAAATTTTTGCTCCGACATACAACTTAAAAGAAAAAACTCTAAATAATTTCAAAATTCTCCCGCTGTCCAAACTGCTGCCTTATATTAATAAAAAAGATATTCAAGTCGCCATCATCGCAACCTCGGGAACACAGGTAAAAAATATCGTTGAAATCCTCAACAATTCTTCTGTCAGGATAATCCTTAATTTCTCCTCTATGCGCCTTGAAGCCAACCCCGGCATCAAGGTGTTTGATTTCAACCTACAGGTTAAACTCGGCATTGTCTGCTTTTACCTGCATAACCCCGACCTGCCGGTGCTGCCCGAGCACGCGCTTCTTTAATAAAATAATAGAATTGATATAAGTGCAAAAACGTCATTCGGTTGCGGTTGCGCTGCTCGAATCGGTGTTCGTCCATCGGTTGCGGTTTTTTTACCCGTTCAACCATATCCGATAAACGATTCCAGCCGCGCAACCGTTCAACATTCAACAAATAGTATGCACTTGAGTTATACGCATACCCACATTCACTGCTGTCCAATCAAAAAATCCGGATATGTAGGGCGCGATTTCCATATCGCGCCGTAAAACTGTTGGTTCAAGGTTCAACCTTGAACCAGCGGTGAGACGGTAGATGTGAAATGTGAGACGAAAAAATCATCTCACATCTTACTTCTTACATCTTACTCATCTTAACACCAATGTTTTAAATTATGAATAATACGGGGATTATTTTCCTCTTTTTTTAGGGGTTTTATTTACGAGTGCGAGTTTGAGGACTTCGTCTATGGTGTTGACGAACTTCACCTGCATTTTTGAGCGGACATGGGGTGATATTTCAAGGAAATCTTTTTCGTTTTCATAGGGTAGAATTATAGTAGAAATCCCCGCCCTTGACGCCGCTAACACTTTTTCCTTGATGCCGCCGACGGGGAGTATAGTGCCCCGCAGCGTGATTTCCCCTGTCATCGCCAGGTTGCGATTGACGGGCGTATTGGTGATCGCCGATACCAGAGCGGTGGTAAGTGCTGCGCCTGCCGAGGGACCGTCTTTCGGGACGCCGCCTTCGGGGACATGCAGATGGATGTCAAGTGATTTGTAAAAATCTTTATTGAGTTTGAATTTATGTGCATTGCTGCGCGTGTAACTGAGTGCTGCGTGTGCGGATTCTTTCATCACATCGCCAAGTTGTCCTGTAAGTTGCATGTTTCCCTTGCCATGCATGAGTGTTACTTCAACCGACAGCACCTCGCCGCCTGTGGAAGTCCACGCGAGTCCCGTAGCAACACCGACTTCGTCTTTTTCGCGAATCTGCCCGTATCGGAATTTCGGATGACCGAGGTATCTCTCAAGGTTTTTGAGCGTAACCGATTGAATTTTTTTTGGTTTTTCTTTTCCTTTCTTCTTCTCAACGATTCTCATTGCTTGCTTACGGCACAGAGTTGCGATGGATCGCTCAAGGTTGCGCACGCCCGCCTCGCGTGTGTGGCGGCGGATGATCTCACGCACACTTGAATCGGAAATGCTAAGTTGGGTTTTCTTAAGACCATTAGCCTCAAATTGTTTCGGTATAAGAAACATTTTTGCGATGTGCAATTTCTCGTCTTCGGTGTAGCCGGGGATGTGGATGACTTCCATACGGTCTAACAGCGGGGCAGGTATGGGGTGGAGAAGGTTAGCGGTGGTGATGAACATGACTTCTGAAAGGTTGTAGGGGATTTCAAGGTAGTGGTCGCTGAACTCGCAGTTCATTTCCGGGTCAAGGACTTCAAGGAGAGCGGCGGACGGGTCGCCGCGGAAGTCGGTGCTCATCTTGTCAACCTCGTCAAGCAAGAATACCGGATTTATAGTTTTGGCTTTCTTCATAGCCTGTACAATGCGTCCCGGCAGCGAGCCGACATAAGTCCTGCGGTGTCCGCGTATTTCCGCTTCGTCCCGGACGCCGCCGAGCGAGGCGCGGATGTAATTGCGGTTCAGGGCGCGCGCAACGGATTTCCCGAGCGATGTCTTTCCCACGCCGGGCGGTCCCACAAGACACAGTATCGCGCCCTGCCCCTTGCCGCCCTTGAGTATCCGCACCGCCAGGTATTCCACAATGCGTTCTTTCACCTTCTCAAGGCTGTAGTGGTCCTCATCAAGCACATTTTTAACTGCGCCGATGTCAAGGTTCTCATCGCTTCTCACTGTCCAGGGCAAAGAAATTATCCAGTCTATGTAATTTCGCACAACCACTGCCTCAGCAGTGCCGAACGGCATCTTCTGAAGCCTCTTCAGTTCGGCTTCAACCTTTTCTTCGGCGTATTTGG
>JBFMBQ010000084.1:0-4226 GCA_040755115.1 bacterium | reverse complement strand
AGACAGCCGCTGCTGAAAAGGTTGAAGATGCAGAAAACTACCGAAAAATGGCGGACGATTACCTCAATACGCTCAAGCGCGTTCAGGCTGACTTTGAAAACTACAAGAAGCGGGTCCGAAAGGAAAAGGCAGATACCATCCGATACGCGACCGAGGGATTACTGACGAAACTGCTCGGTATAACTGACAATCTCAAACGTGGCGCCGATTGTGCGACCAACCTGACAAACCCGAACTGCCTTGAAGATATGATTGAAGGTATAAATCTCATCAGCAAACAATTCCATGACCTCTTTGCCGAATACGGAATCGTCCCTTATGAGAGCGTTGGCGCGCCGTTCAATCCCGCGCTCCACGAATGTATATGTCTGACCGAACGCGATGACCTGCCTGAAAATTCGGTTGTAGAGGAATTTCAAACAGGCTATAAGATTCATGACCGTGTGCTTCGGGTTGCTAAAGTATCTGTTTCAAAAAAACCAGAATCTCAATCGGACAACTCCGCCCCAGCCTGCGAAGAAATTGCTGGCGATAAAACTTGACTCTGATGCAAAAAGTGCATAATGTGGGTGCGTAAATGGGTAAGACGGTAGATGGTAGAAGTAAGATGATTTTTGATCGTCTACCATCTTCCATCTACCTTCCTATTCTTTTTCTTTTTGCACTTGGATCAACTTTGAGTTAGACAACCATGCCTGACTATTACAAAACTTTAGGCGTTGACAGGAAAGCACCGCAGTCAGATATAAAAAAAGCCTACCGACGGCTTGCCCGCAAGTATCATCCGGATGTCAATCCTGACAACAAAGCGGCAGAGCAGAAATTCAAAGAGATCAGCGAAGCATACCAGTCGCTCAGCGACCCGCAAAAGCGCGCACAATACGATCAGTTCGGCGACGCCGCCTTCGGCGCAGGTCGGGGAGAGCCGACTTATGATTTCGGCGGCTTTGATTTCTCTTCCTTTGAAGATGCCGGGTTCGGCGACATCTTTGAAACATTCTTCGGAGGCGTAGGACGCGGTCGGCGCAAGGCAGAAACCTTTACTCCGCGCAGAGGCACCGACCTTCATACCACTATAACCCTCACATTCAACGAGGCATTTCAAGGCACTCACAAGGAGATAACAATTGAAGGATATGAAACCTGCTCTGAGTGCAACGGATACGGGACAGAGCCGGGCGCTGGCGAGCAGACATGCCCCGACTGCGGCGGCAGAGGCGAGCGGACTGTATCGCGCGGCATGCTGCACTTTTCGCAGACATGCACACGCTGCGGCGGACGCGGAACCACACAAGGCAAAGCATGCGCCAGATGTAAAGGCACGGGCAGTGTGCCCAGAATTCAACACATAAAAGTCAAAATACCCCCTGGGGTTGACACCGGTTCACGCATCCGCCTAACTGGCAAGGGACAACCCGGACTGCGCGGCGCACCGCCAGGCGACCTCTTTATAACAACGCAGGTTACCCCCCACCCTTTCTTTGAACGGAAAGAAAACAACCTCCATTGCGAAGTCCCCATCACTTTTATTGAGGCCGCCGTCGGCACACACATTGAAATCCCGACACCCGATGGAAAAGTGTCTTTAAAAATCCCCCCAGGGACTGACTCAGGAAAGACCTTCCGTCTCCGCGGGAAAGGCTTCACCTCGCTCTTGCGACCGGGTGGACGGGGCGATCTGTATGCAAAAGTGAAAGTTGTTACGCCCAAAAATCTGACACGAAAGGAACAACAACTATTAACAGAGTTCGCCACACTTCATCCCGAAGACCCAAGGGCAGGTATGAGAGCAACTGCTTTTTGATACTTCGCAAAACACGAAATTTTATAAAAACTGAATAAAGTGAATAAACATGCCGGAGATTGATAAAGACAAACCAGTATATGTCATCAGCGTCGTTGCAAAAATGCTGGACATCTCGCAACAGACCCTGAGATTATATGAAAAGGAAAAACTTGTCGTGCCCAAACGGACAAGTAAAAACACACGCCTTTATTCAGTGCGCGATGTGGAAGAATTAAGGCGCATAACACGGCTGCATCAGGAACTCGGAGTCAACCTTGCTGGCATTGATGTAATTCTGCATCTGCTCCACAAAATGGATAAAATGCAAAATGATTTTCTTAAATTGGTAGAGTTTATCCGTGAAAAACTGAATATTGAAATTGAAGACTTCACGAATGAAGATTCAACCAGCCTCGTCCCCGTCCACGCTGGTAAATTAACACTAATACAACAAAAAAACACAAAGAAAAAAAACAGTAAGAATTAGAGTTGAATATACCCATTTTCCCATTTCAACCTTTTCTTGCCATTCTTCCCTTAATAAGAATAATTCGGTTTAAGTTATCGGAACCAAGCAAATACTCCATCTTAAATAAAATTCACCTGCCTGACACTTGATTGTATTATGGAAGTTTTGTATAATCTAATAGTTAATGTATTGAGAGCATCCTTATGGGCGATGATATAGTGCAAGTTGAAGTTTACTGCGTGAGATTTGATGTCTTCAATAAAATACCTGTCGTATTGTTAAAAGATATTAGCAGACAGAGATTCCTTCCCATCTGGATTGGAATGTTTGAGGCAACACAGATAGAAATTGCCCTTGAGAAAATACATGTGCCCCGCCCGATGACACACGACTTGATGAAATCCATTCTTGATACCCTGTCAATTGAATTGCAGCAGATTGTAATTCACACGATAATAGAAGGCACCTTCCACGCAAAGATGATAATACGCGAACACGGCGGAAACACCATGGAAGTTGACGCGCGCCCAAGCGATGCGATTGCACTCTCGTTAAGGACTGAAACCCCCATCTTCGTGTCAAAGAGAATACTTGATGAAGCATCTATAGAAGGCAATGAGCCTGACGAAGAGGAGATAAGGAAATTCAAAGATTTTATATCAAACATAAAACCTTCTGATTTTAAAGATTGAGGTGATCAAAATGATAGGAAGAGTTGACGGCGCCCCGCCTGATATGTATGCAGTAGTCCTGGCAAAACATTTGAACAACTTGAAAATAACAGCGGAAGTTGTTTTCAACACAATGCGGCTCAACCAGGAACAGCGGAATGTCGCGGAGGCCACGCCGTACGAACAGAATTTTGAGATGGTAAATCTCGCTCTCTGATTAAATATCTGCCTGCATAAGCGAGTTATAATTAGAACACAAAAATTTAAGCGCAGAGATTTCAATTATCTACGTTTTTTTTATTTAAGTCCCCAGATTTCCAAAGCCCCTGAAAAATACGCTTTTGCCACCCCCGAATTTGTATGAGTGTGTTCGTTACTTTATGTTTGATTGCAACTCGGCGTTAAATCAACATAGAGGAAAAATTTTAAAAAAAGTATAGACAAAACAAAAAAACTATGATAATTTAAACCTAACTATAGGTAATAGTAGGTAAATAATGACAAAAATATATACAACAAAACAAGTTGCAAAAATGTTAAATATAGATAAATCTACTCTTTTAAGATGGATTCGCCAAGAAAAAATTAACGATGTCAAACACCGCGATGGGCGAAATTGGAGGGCATGGCTCCCTGAAGATATTGAAAGGGCGAAGAGATACTATGAAAAAATCCATAAAATTACACTTGACATATTTAACGACGACTTGGAAGATTCGGCAGCAATGTGAAAATTTGAATTTAACACAAGATAAAATGAATAAACGCTTAAAAACACGAAAAAACACATAAAGGCATTAAAATTTAAAGGTTCATACTTTAAAAATATACATTAAAAGTATAAAAGGGGGCAATTTATGGACAACATTAATCCAGAGATTGAACGATTTGCAAAGATCAGGGTAATGGGGATTGGCGGTGGAGGATGCAATGCGGTCAGCAGAATGATAGAAGTTGGACTGCGCGGTGTTGATTTCGTTGTGGTTAACACTGATGCACAATCGCTTGTAACTTCACCAGTGAGGCATAAGATTCAAATTGGTCCGAAGACAACCGGAGGACTTGGAGCGGGAGCAGACCCTGGTGTCGGTTTACAGGCGGCGCAGGAGAGTCGTCATGAGATAGAACAGGCTCTTGAAGGATCAGACATGGTGTTTATTACAGCCGGGATGGGTGGGGGCACAGGAACCGGCGGGGCGCCTATTATTGCAGAGGTGGCAAAGGATTTGGGCGCGTTAACAATTGCTGTCATCACAAAACCATTTTCTTTTGAAGGCAAACAAAGAAAAATAATCGCTGA
>JBFMBQ010000083.1:0-3751 GCA_040755115.1 bacterium | reverse complement strand
GACTGCCTTCGCCTTGAATACATAAAACTTATTTTCCCTCGCGCTGAAGCCAACCGCTCCTACACACTTATCACCGTCAAGCAGCGGCTCAACGATGAAGACTCTCTCATAGATATTATCCATTCCGAGTGCGTTTTTGGCAGCCTCGGCAACGACGACTTTGTAGGATTCGCCATTGATCATAAGTTGCCAGCGTCCTTCATGGACATACTTGCCGTTTTCATCCTTCCATATCGGCAAGCCCCATTTTTCAAACAGATGGACTGTGGAGTCCACATGGCGGGCGATGTTGAAGACGAGGTCTTCCCGTGTAATGCCCATCAGGTCGTTTCGGACATAGTTGACATAGTCCTCAACAGTGTTTTCGCCGTCTCTTATCCCAACATATTGGTTGATGGCAGAAAGCCCCATCGCGACAGCGCCGCTTCTGTCCATCACAGCCTTGTCCACAAGTGTTACCTTGAGACCGTTTTTCTTCGCCCAGTAGGCAGCCTCAACCGCTGCCCCGCAGGCTGACATGCCGCCCCCAAGTATCAAAACATCAGTGTCAACAGTTACTGTCTCAAATTTCGCCATAGTCTCACCTCATTTCTTCTTAGTTACAACTTCAGGAAGTCCTAATGATTCCGGCTCCGTGAACAGCACAGGGCTTTTGAGGTCATCTGAAGCAGTTTTCCAGCCGCCATCCGGCACAGCAGAACCTTCAGGTGTCGTCCTGATTGGGAACTTGAAGCGTTTTAAGGTGCCATTGCGGAATTTTACCGTCCACATTATTGAATCCGTGCTCCTTAACGGGGTTACACTCGCCCCCATCGGCACAAAGTCTGCATATCCTCTGACCTCAACTGCCTGAACCGGGCAGATCTTCACACAGTTGTAACATTCCCAGCACATCTCAGGTTCACGGTTGAATGCCTTCATTATATCCTTGTTCAGAACCATAAGATCATTGGGGCATATATGCTGGCATGCCGTTTTATCTAATGCCTTGCATCCATCACATTTTTCTGGTATCACAAAACTTGGCATCTACACATACCTCCTGGAGTGAATTTCTTTAATAAATCCTTCCCCACTATCTCCCTTTAACTCTGTCTGTTTCTTAAGTTTCACCCCCTTTCAATTTGTTATATTAATCGTTGTGTCAAATACTTCAATTCTTAAATCCCTTACCTTAATAACATCAACCTTAATCTGAACTTATGGGTTTATTTCTTTTTTTCATCAATACCTTCGGCATACTGGTGTAGTTTGATCTCAACTTTTTTCTCAAGTGAGGCATAATATTTCTGAAGGATTACCAGAACTTCCGGGCGGCTGAAGTCCGCTGGCACCTCCTTGCTTTCGGAAAGCAACTTTCTAAGCATAGTCCCACTTAATAGTTCCCTGTCTTCTTTTCCATGAGGGCAAGTCCTCATAGATGCCATGCCGCGGCATTTATAGCAGTAGAAAGTCCAGTCAATGTTCAACGGCTTCAGGAGCAGTGCGCCTTCAGGGATCTCGTGAAAAATCTTCTGTGCATCAAACGGACCATAGTAATTGCCTACGCCGGCATGGTCTCTGCCGACTATGAGGTGGCTGCAACCGTAATTCTGGCGGAAACACGCGTGGAGGAGTGCTTCGCGCGGTCCGGCATAGCGCATTTCCATCGGATAGCCGCCCATTACAACGGTGTCTTTGACAAAGTAGTTCTCAACCAGAACATTTATGCAATCAACGCGCACATCGGCGGGGATGTCGCCTTCCTTGAGTTTGCCGACGAGTTGGTGAATGAAAAGGCCGTCGCATACTTCAACGGCGATTTTCGCAAGGTATTCGTGCGAACGGTGCATGGGATTACGCAACTGAAGCGCCGCCACCGTGTTCCATCCTTTATCTGCAAAAATCTTTCTGCTTTCCTCAGGGCGCATATAAATATCCTTGAACATTTCAGGATAATAACTCTCGCTGACCGCTCTCACCGCACCCGCGAGGTTTATCTCACCCTGTTCCATAACTTTGGCAACGCCTGGATGCTCGGAATCGTCTGTTCTAAAAATCTGCTTACATTCATGTGCCTTGTCAATCTTGTATTTTTCTGAAACCTTCATCGTAGCGATAAGTTCGTTTGTTTCCTCGTCAATAAGTGCGATTTCCTCGCCTTTTTTGATGCCATCCGCCACATTCTTGGATGCGGAGAGCGTGATAGGGATGGGCCAGAATGTCCCGTCAGCCATCGTGTAATTATCACATACGCCTTTCCAGTCATCATGAGTCATAAAACCGTCAATCGGCGTGAACGCCCCAATCGCCATCATCAGTACATCGGAAGTCTCACGCGATGTCATGACAACTTTTTTCAGTTTTTCTGCTTTTTTGACCTCTTCCTTTAATTCGCTTCCGGCGAGAAGCAAGGGCTTAAGTTTTCTGTTTTTTCCGTGTGGTGCAACGATAGGCATTGTGTTTTCTCCTTTCAGGTTTTTGTAGGTTTGTGATTTTTTTCACTATTATTTATAAAAAATTTTGAATCCCAATTATTTCATTAATTTGATTGTAAGATACCACTTTGTGATACTTTTGTCAAGTGGGAGTTTAAATTATTTATTTCTTTTTTATGTCATTGCAAAATTATTTAATTTTAACTTGAATTATTCATGCAGTGGGAGAAAATGGAAAAATGGTGATAAATTAGGGCGCAATAAATTGTGCCCCTACAATGCAGTGAGGAACGATTTTTCAAATAAGTAATATAGATGATTCAGGCAATATATACCACAGTGTGGCATTTATGGTTTTTAACAGGCTTGCGAAAAAATGAAATTGCATATTGAGAAAATCATTTATATCAATATAATAGTATGTTATGAAAAAGGGCGGACAAAAAAAGAAGAAAACAGCGAAGGGTCCGGCAAAAGGCGGTCATCTTAAAGCCGTAGCGCTTCCGAAACAACACGGACTTGTGCCTGGCACCAGGTTTATATGCAAAATCGTTCGGCAGGAAATGGGGATGACGCAGACAGAGATGGCGTCACTTTTAGGGGTATCTAAGAAGGCGATACAAAGTTATGAGCAGCGGTGGAGGTCAACACCTGTCAATATAGAGCGGCTTGCGCTGCTCTATCTGGGGTGTTTACGGTTGTCCCTGAAAGGCAGTAATCTTCAATGCTGGAAAGAAACGGGATGTTCCCGTGAAAACCGTGAAAAGTGCATTGCCTGGAAACTGAAGAGGGGAGACATCTGCTGGATGTTTACCGGGACATACTGTGAAGGAAAAAAAGAGGGTAACTGGAAGCAGAAGTTCAACATGTGCAGAAAGTGTCCTGTTCTTACAAGGGTGTTTGAATAAGAGATGATAGAGAGTTTCATTTAACAATAAAGTAATATATCCACAGATTTCACTGATTTACACAGATAATATTTGATAAAGGGATTTTTTTGAGAAATGTATTGACATAGCATTTTTGGCTTGTATAATCTATTATGTCTATCGTTTTAATAGGGATTGATTATGAAAATCTCAACACGGGCAAGATATGCGATCAGAATGATACTTGACATCGCCGCAAATTCTAAAAATGGCGAGCCTGTAGGGCTTAAAGCCACTGCTGAGAGACAGGGACTGTCAAAGCGCTACCTTGAACAACTTGCTATCCCCCTTAAAAATGCAACGATTCTAAGAAGTGTCAGGGGCAAGGAAGGCGGTTATAAACTGGCAAAACCTGCGAGTGAAATAAAAATAGGCGATATTACTTCTGCCGTTATTGGTCCCATA
>JBFMBQ010000082.1:0-2762 GCA_040755115.1 bacterium | reverse complement strand
ATAAGTAAAATCTTCTGTCTTGTTTCATCGGACAGGGCATTTAGAAACTCAATCTGCTGCTTAAGGGGTGATTTAAATTTTGCGTTTTGTGATATTTTTCGCATTTATACAGTGTATATATATATTTATATATTTATTTATGTCTATATAATAATCATAAATTCAGTTTTGTCAAGTATTAAAAAATATTTTAGAAATGCTGAAAAAGAGGCTGTGGAATGGGGATTAACCTGTCGCCCAAACCGATCAAAAGACAGCCTTTCCTGCGAGGAAGAATCTCGCCGATTTGTGTAACCGGCGTCCCGGTTTCACTCAAAATGCGGTCTGCCACCTTATGCCAATGTTTTTTGGGTGTGCATATAAGCAACTCATAATCTTCGCCCCCGGCAAGCGCAAACACAGCAGGATCAATATTTATTTTTGACGCAGCCGTTCGGAGATGATTAGAAACGGGGAGCCGATCGGTAAAAATGCGAAAGCCTGCGCCGCTCGCACGCGCAAGGCGGGGGAGATCAACGGCGATGCCGTCGCTGATGTCCATCATCGCATTGACAGCGCCCGTCCGCACGGCACAGCGGGCTTCATTCAGCCTCGGCGTTGGTCTCAGATGCCGGCGTATAAGATATTTTTCAGCAGTAAGGGCGCACTGCCGTGCGCCCCTGCCCCTTTCCAGCAAACGCAGCCCTGCGGCAGAATCACCGAGCGTCCCCGTAACAAGTATGACATCTCCCGCTTGTGCCCTGCTCCTGTAAGCGCAGAATTTTGTTTCCACTTCGCCCACAACTGCTACATTTACCATACATATTGATGATTTCACAAGGTCGCCGCCAACAATGGCTGCCGAAAATTTCTTACCAATCGCCTTCATCCCCCTGTAAAATTCCTGGATGAATCCCTTCCCCTGCCCTCTTTTTAATCCGATTGATACCGCTGCCGCTACCGGCTCGCCGCCCATCGCCGCTATATCGCTGAGATTCACCGCGAGTGATTTCCACCCGAGTTCATACGGAGAGATAGCCTCAAGGCGAAAATGCGTGCCCTCAATAAGCGCATCAGTTGTAAACAGCAGAAAATTGTTCCTCTTTTCCGTCCGCAGAACCGCCGCATCATCGCCAATGCCGCACATAACCGCATAATGTGGAAAACCCACAGTTTTGCGGATTTGTTCTATCAATATGTCTTCTTTTATTCTTTCAAGCACGGATTTTCACAGATTATTTCTATAATTTGAATCTATCACCATGTTTTTCTGCAAAGCGTTCAAGCCGCTCGCTGAAGGCTTCGCTTCCAACCATACTCATATATTCAAACGGCGGCTTTTTGAAAAGTGCGCCAAACTTCATCGCTGTGTCAACATCTTCACCGGACGCAACACCCTCTTTCACAACGCGCATTGCCTCTAATGCCACAGCCGTCATTATCCGCTCAACCGCAGCCACAGGATTTCCGGTGATTCGTGTTTCGTAGTTCGTTACCTCCGCACTCCGCACTCCGTATTCGTAAAATCCTTTCCCCGTCTTTACTCCGAGATTTTTCCCGCCGGCAAGACGGCACAACACATCAGGCGGGCGAAACCGCTCACCATGCGCCCTGTGAAGTGTTTCCATCACATGCAGCACAAGGTCAATACCGAGTTGGTCTGCCATTTTGAACAGCCCTACAGGCAGCCCCACATCGGGATGAACGAGTGCCTTGTCAATCTCCTGCCGTGATGCAACACTTTCCTCCTCACACCGCACAGCCTCTATCATCGCAGCACACAGGAGGCGATTAACAATAAACCCTGCTGAATCCGCCACCCGCACAGGCACCTTGCCAATGCGTTCGGCAAACTGGCACAGGTTCTGGATTGTTTCCTCGGATGTGTTGTCTCCACGAATGACCTCCACGAGCCGCATCAGTGAGGCGGGGTTGAAAAAGTGGAAGCCGGCGAAGCGTTCTGGATTTCCCATGACGGCTGCCATTTCTGTTACGGAAAGCGCGGAGGTATTGGAAGCGATAATCGCCGATGGCGGACAAAGACGGTCAAGTTCGGTAATTACCTTCTTTTTAATTTCTACCTTTTCAGTTACCGCTTCAAGGATGAGATCGGCACTTTCAAAACCATCATAAACGAGCGTGGGAGTGATGAGCGAGAACTTCTGATCCATTTCTTCCTGCGTGATGCGGCACCGTCTGACGCGAAAGGCAAAAAACGACCGCGCACGCTCCATACCAGCATCAATGCAATCTGCGGCGATGTCCTTCAGCAGCACGGGGAAACCATTGGAAGCAAAAATGTATGCAATCTCCCCGCCCATAATCCCTGCGCCGACGATGGCTGTATTCTTTATTTTATCTGTAATGTTTTTCATGCGATTTTAGTAATATCGCCCGTTGCAATAAATTATACATTATTTTGGATTTTGTGATATGATAATTTTGCTGTGAAAAAACACTTTGTCGGGCTTGACCTTGGCGGCACAAAACTTGCCGCCGCCCTCTTTTTACAAAACGATGACACAGGCGCACTTGAGTTCTGCCGCGCGCTTAAGCCGCTGAAGTATGGAGAGATCTTCAATGCAGTTCAAACAAAACCACTGCCTCCCGCCGAACGGGGCAAGAAAATTGAGGAAGCGATGATCAGCGCCGTTGAAAAACTCACGGCGGGTATTGACGGCGGACTTGAAGCGCTGGGAGTCGCAACCGCAGGCTTCGTTGAAAAAGGCATTGTGAAAGACGCCTCCAACATTGGAATAAAGGTCTATCCACTGCGAACACGG
>JBFMBQ010000081.1:0-3541 GCA_040755115.1 bacterium | reverse complement strand
ATGTTCTCAAAACGGTTATCTGCACCCGATGTTCATGTTCGTCGTTCCTGCCGTGCTCGCCCTTTTTATTTATCTGGGCGCCCTTGCCGCACCGAGTCTAATCAAGTGGAACAGCGATCGCCTTTTCAATAACTGCCGAAACAGGATTGAAAAACTTCGCATCGCGGAACTTGCATATTACAGGGATAACAAAAGTTACACCGAAAAAGGTCTGGCACGCTACTTAAATAAAAGCGCCGACAGCCTTCTGGAGTCCTGGGTCAGCCGCGGATGTCGTGATTCAAGCGGCGCACAGTGGAGGGTTGAGCCTATGATTTCACTGGATTCGGACCGATTCGTAATCGCAGGCTACACAATGCACAATCCCCCCTGCCTTATCACCGCAACATCTGAAGGAACATACCCCATTAAATACGCCGAGTGCGGAAAAACATCAGATTAAATTTCATTTTGCCGCAAAATCACGAAAGCACAAAAATACACAAATTTTTATGAAATTTAGTGCTTTTGTATTTTAGTGGCTGATTTAAGGATAATCGCTAACAAATAGAAAATTCATTTTTTAAGCATTATAATTTATCAACATAACGATTAAGGAAAATTAGAGATGGAAGGCATATTCCGCGGCATCAAATTATACGATGATTTCACGCGGACGAAGCGTGATTTTATGCCGCTTGAAGGCAACCGCGTAAAAATGTATGTCTGCGGCGTAACTGTATACGATTCTTGCCACCTCGGACACGCGCGCTCCTATATCACCTTTGATGTCATCCGCCGCTACCTTGAATACCGCGGCTACGAGGTAACCCATATACAGAATTTTACGGACATTGACGACAAGATAATCCGCCGCGCAAACGAGCAAAACCGCACCACTTCCGAACTCGCTGAACAATACATTAACGAATATTTCCAGGTGATGGATGAACTCCACATCAGACGCGCCACCCTCTATCCTCGCGCTACAGAATACATTGAGGATATGATAGAAATAATCTCATCCCTCATAAACAATAACTACGCCTACGCTGGCAACGGCGATGTGTTTTTTAATATTGAAAACTTCCCGCAATACGGCGCCCTGTCAAATAAAGGGAAAGACGCCCTTGAAGAACAGACCGAAGAGACCATTGAGGGCAAGCGCCGCCGAGAGGACTTCGCCCTCTGGAAAAAGGCAAAGCCTGGCGAACCTTACTGGGACAGCCCATGGGGACACGGCAGACCCGGCTGGCACATTGAATGCACTGCCATGGCGCTGAAACAGTTAGGCACAACCGTTGACATCCACGGCGGCGGACTTGACCTTCTCTTTCCTCACCACGAAAACGAAATTGCCCAGTCGGAGGCTTTCACCGGAAAAAAATTCGCCAACTTCTGGGTGCATAACGGGATTCTCCAGATAGACCAGGAAAAAATGTCAAAATCCAAAGGAAACTTCTTTCTCATTAAAAATTCACTTGAAAATTACTCTGCCGATACCTTAAGAATGTTTTTCCTTAACGCACATTACCGCGCACCCATTAATTTTTCCACCGAGACACTTGAAGGCGCCCGCGAGGCTCTTGACCGCTTTCATGCCTTCTTCAACACCTTTGATACAATCCTTCGTTGCCCGCAGGAACTCCAGACGATTTCAGAGCAGGATATGTGCCACTATGACCCTGAGAAGGTCATACTTGAAAAGGCGATGGCGGAGGCAGAGCAGGGTTTCCAGAAAGCGATGGATGATGATTTCAACACGCCTGAGGCGTTAGCAACAGTCTACGGACTTGTGCGCGCCGGCAACACCTTTGCAGCGAAAATGGCAAGCAGCGGGCGCGGCGCATGCTGCGAACTGATACGCAACTCACTGCGGCAAGCAAAAAATATGGTCATCACTCTCGGAAATGTCCTCGGTTTGTTTGACGAAGACCCGACAGTGAGGTTTGATGGATGCCGTAAAATGATGGAAGACCTGATAGACTCATTCTTAACGGTGCGGCGGTTAGCGCGGGATAAAAAAGATTGGGAGATCGCAGACCGTATCCGCACAGAACTTGAAGACCTCGGCGTTACGATTGAAGACCGCCCGCTCGGCACCACCTGGCGCATCAAGCGATGAAAAAACTTCTATAATATTGTTGCTGTTTTTCCCTTTTTTTTGATAAAATTAAGTTTATTCTTCAAAATGCCAAATGGAACGACAGCGTGTTGTGTTCGTCGTTGACGCAAAACTTAAAATAAAAAATTCTGAAGTGTGAGGAGGCATATTTACAATGAAAACCTCATGGAAAAAATTTACGGTTATGACCGCATTGATGATTTTTTTCATCATCAACGCTGCGGCAGCGGAGCAGATTTCTGTGACTGTGCAGAAAGCGGAAGGCACTGTGGAGGCACGCACGGCAGCCGGTGCCGCATGGACGGCAGCGGCTCAAGGCAGCAAACTGTCCGCAGGCGCATCCATACGCACAGGGCAGGGTTCATCGTGCATACTGAAATGGGGCGACGGGCATGTAACGAAACTCCAGTCGCTCACTTCTATGGAAATCTCAAGACTTGAGAAAGACAGTGCAGGGAATGAAAACACAAACTTTAACATAACCGTCGGCAAGATCAACACGCATGTCGGCAAACTCACGACGCGGGGTTCATCTTTCACGGTGAAAACGCCAACGGCAGTTGCGGGTGTGCGCGGCACCGACCTGTTTGTGAATGTGGGTGAAGATAAAACCTCCACTTTCGGCGTTACGGAGGGCGAAATCTTTGTTGAAGTTGGCGGCGTGGAGAGCGTCATAGCGCAGTATTTCATAGTTACTGTAAACCCCGATGGCACTGCTGGCGCACCTGAGCCGATGCCCGAAGCGATGAAGCAGGAGGCGCGTGAGCAGATAAGTGAGGCGAAACAGGAAGCACAGGCTGAAAAGGAACCGACAGGCAAGGAAGAAGAAAAGAAAACCGAGGAGAAGCCTGACGATAAAAAGGACGAGACTGTGAAAACTGATGAGAAAGTGGATGAGCTGACAGCGGCGGAGGAATCGGCGGCGGTTGAGACTGCTGCGCCGGCGGAGGACATCGCCGGCATTGCAGCCGATATTACCGACATCGTCCTTGACCAGCAGTTGACGAACGATATTATCAATGCCGCCGAAGAAGCATATAAAACAGGGCAGTTTGAGATGGAGATATATGTTGAGCCGTGAAAAACAATTCGTGAAAATTCGTGCAATTCGTGGCTAAAAAAAGGGGGTTATTTAAATGAAAAAAATGCTCGCCATGATAACAACCGTTGCAGTGCTCGCTGTCTTGAGCGGCTGCGGTGGAGGCGGCAGCGGCAGCCCCGCAGCGCCGTCTGTTAAAGCGGGTCATGGGCGCGTGGCAGCGGAACTTCATTTCAAGAGAAGCGCGGCAGACCGCGCCACAGGGACGACTGCCACGGGGACGATCAGCATCGCTATAACCGTAACGGGCTACTACGGCGTGGACGATACCGCATTCCCGGCACTGACTGCATCGGCAGAGATAGACGCCGCTGGCGGATACGGCACGGTCTCTATGC
>JBFMBQ010000080.1:0-6290 GCA_040755115.1 bacterium | reverse complement strand
CATCGCCCTGAACCGCAAGCAACTCGTGCCCGTTTATCTTGACCCGACACTTCGCGGAAAGAGTAAAAAGGGAATATTGTTTTTGAATCTCTCAAGGGAAATTTTTTCTGATTGCATACAGCCGCCGCGCATAAACACCGAAACAGCGATGGTTCAGGTTACAGACATCGGGCTTTTCGTAAAGAAATCGTGGGATAACACAATAATATGGACGACCCGCATCAGCACGGGTGAACCATTGTCTGATGTTAAATTGACAATACGCAACCATTTCAACGACGAGGTCTGGACTGGTTCTACCAATAAAAACGGCATCGCTGTTGCACCTGGGCAGGGTGAATTGTTCCCGCCGTCCAGAATGGAGGACGACCACGGCACAGAAATCTACATAATAGCGGAAAAGAAGGGCGACAGGGCATTTCTCTCAACAGGATGGGGCGACGATGGTTATTACGACAAATGGTCAGGCAGCGGATGGTATCACGGCGAGAAAAAGACAAGCGGGGAAGTCTTCACTGAACGCGGTGTTTATCGCCCCGGTGAAAAAGTATATTTCAAAGGCATCATCCGCTGGGATAAATTCGCCAGGTTCACGACACCGTCAGGTGAAAAGGTTACATACACGGTTAAAGACCCTGAAGGGAAGGAACTCGCACAAAAGACGGTGAAACTGAACAAGTTCGGAAGTTTCGCGGCGGAAATCAGGGTACCGGCGAACGCCAGACCCGGCTACTACGGTATTTCAATGAATCTGAAGGGAGCGGAAAATTCGCACAGAAGGCAGTTCCGCGTTGAAGAATACAGGGCGCCCGAATTTGAGGTGAAGGTAAGCGCAGACAAGAAAGAATACATCTTCGGCGATACGATTCGTTCAACTGTGGAGGGTAAATACCTGTTCGGCGCGCCGATGAAGCGCGAGAAGGTTGAGTGGACGGTGCGCCAGTCCCGCACATGGTATGAGCCGCCCAAGCATGATGAATACATATTTAACGATGATGTATGGCAGCCTGGCAAATATGACTCTGATGAGGTCTCCGATGCAGTGCTTGTGGAAAAGAAAACGACACTTGATGCAGCGGGAATGTTCAAGGCTTCCGTCAAAACACAGCAGGGCGCGAAAGTTGGGAGTAAAAATTACACGCTTGAGGCGGTCGTCATTGACGCTAACCGCCAGGCTGTTGCCGAATCCAGAACAGTCCTTGTTCATCAGGGGGAGTTTTACATCGGGCTGAAACGCAGCAACTGGTTCATCAAAGCGGGCGAGATGCTGAAGGTTGGCGTTATCAGTGTAAAACCAGACGGGACGGTTGTCTCGGGCAAGAGCGTAAAATTGCAACTCTACCGCCGGGAGTGGCATACGGTTCTTAAAGAGCACCTTTATGATGACTGGCACTACGAGAGCAAGCCGGTGGATACACTGATCACCTCCTGTTCGGTGCAAACCGGAGGCAAGACGCCCGATGAGTGCTCATTCCACATAAAAACAAGCGGGAGTTATTATGTGCGGGCGCGCGCGTCTGACAGCCGCGGCAACACAATCATCGCCTCTTTTGATATTTACGCTATCGGCGAAGATTATGTCAGTTGGGAGCGCACGGACAGCACAACCATAGAACTTGTCAAAGACAAGGAACTCTACAAGCCGGGAGACAACGCGAAAATACTTGTAAAATCCCCATATCAGAAAGCAAAGGCGCTCCTCACGATTGAACGGGAAAAGATTTTCTCCTGGAAAGTGATTGATCTGGTTGGAACCGCACCGACCATAGAAGTGCCTGTGAAAAAGGATTTTGTAACAAATTTCGGTGTTTCACTTACCGTTATCCAAGGGCGAACAAGCGAGGAACTGAACAGCAAGGGAAAGGACACAGGGAAACCCTCATACCGCACGGCTTCCACAGGTATCAGCATTGATACATCCATGCACCGCATGCTCGTGAGTGTTCAGTCCGATAAAAAGGATTACCGCCCTGGCGATACTGTAAGGCTGAAAGTGAAAACGCAGACGAGCGCAGGAAAGAATACATCTGCTGAAGTTGCTGTGATGGTCGTTGACGAGGGCGTGTTAAACCTGACCGGTTACCGTCCGCCTGACCTGATGAATAGTTTCTACTACGGACGCGGCAACTCGGTCGGCAATTCCAATTCATACATGCACATAATTGCGAGGGAGAACTACGGGAAGAAAGGGCGGAATCCCGGCGGCTCCGGCAAGGGCGGCGGTTACAACATCGTCCCCCGCAGCGTTTTCGCCGCATCCGCTTACTGGAATCCATCTGTTATAACCGATAAGAACGGCGCGGCGGAGGTATCATTTAAACTACCCGACAATCTGACGAAATATATCATTATGGCGACGGCGAATACCGCCAGGGCGGATTTCGGCTATGCTGAAAATGCTTTCCGCGTGAACAAACCCCTCATGATACGCCCTGCGCTGCCGCGGTTTGCGCTCCTCGGCGATACCTTCTCAGCGGGCGCTGTCCTGCATAACTATGATAAAAATAAGCAGAAAGTTGTCATCAAGATTTCAGCGGAAGGCATAACGCTCCAGGATACAAAACCAAAATCATTGTATCTTTCCCCGGCAAAGGCGCAGGAAATACGATTCAATTTTAAGGCGGATAAACTGGGTACAGCGAAGATCACTTTCACCGCCGTTATGGGAGCGGAAACAGACGCTGTGGTTGCTTCATTCCCTGTGAAAGCGCCCAAGCCGACTGAAGCCGTCGCTGCTTACGGCGTTACATTAGATGAAACCCGGCAGAAGATTCAAGCCCCGAAGAGCGTCCACAAGGATGCCGGCGGTCTGACAGTTACAATCGCCTCTACCGCCCTTGCAGGACTTGAACAGGGCGTCAAGCAACTTGTTGAATATCCTTATGGGTGTCTTGAACAGACCGTGTCGCGCGCGCTCCCGCTCGTTCTTCTTGAAGACCTCATCACACATCTGCGAATCCCTGGACTCAAGATAAAAGAAATCAACAAGATTGTGAACAAGACGCTTGACAAACTGCCCTTATTCCAAAAGGGAAACGGCGGCATGGCTTTCTGGGAGAATCTGTATGGTGCCGATCCGTATCTGAGTGCCTATACATTGCTTTTCCTCAACGAGGCAGAGCGAGCGAAATACAAGATTGATAAAAATCTGCGTGGAAGATTGGTTAAATATCTTGAAACCAGTGTTCGTAATCAAGGTTATTGTTCTATTGGTTCATGTTCATCAATGTATGTCTTTATTCTTTTCGCCCTTGCCGATGCCGGCAATGCTATGCCGCAGTATTATGAACAACTTTACAACTTGCGGGGCGACTTATCATTATCAAGAAGGGCACTGCTTGCAATGATAATGCACAAATCGGGCGGCTTTGAGAAAATGGCTGATGAACTCCTTCGCGATCTCAAAAATCATGCCGTAATGAGCGGCGCAACGGCGCACTTTGAAGAAACCTGGCAGCGGCATGATATGAGCACCGCAATGTTCACGGGCACATACACCAACGGCGTGATTCTGATGAGTCTCGTAAGCGCAGACCCTGACAACCCGCTTATTCCCAAGATTGTAACATGGCTGCTGAGGTCGCGCGTGGACGGCAGGTGGGAAAACACGCATGCAGCATCCTTCGCACTGATGTCGCTCTCAAAATACTACAAGCGGTTTGAGGCGGAACCGCCGAACTTCAAAGCCGATGTTAAACTCGGGAAAAGGAGTTTCCTGAAATCCAAGTTCAAGGGCACGACTACACGCATAGAGAAAAAAGAAGTCCCGATGAGCGAGGTCTTGAAAACCGGCGATACCTTCCTTTCGCTCTCCAAATCGGGGAAGGGAATGTTGTTCTACAGTGTCCTTATGTCCTATCTTCCATTGAAACGGGATGTGCAGCCGCTGGACGAAGGCTTTGTCGTCATTACGGATTATTACCGATTCGGCGAACAGAAAAAACTTGAAGCCTTCAAGGCGGGCGATGCGGTGAAGGTCAGAATCACAGTCATTGCCCCGATTGCACGCAATTATGTTGTCGTTGAGGACCAAATTCCTGCGGGGTTTGAAATAGTCAATCAGACCTTCCGCACCAGCCCGAGATATACGATGAGTTACGAGGATTATTGCGATTATGAGTATTGTGAGGATGAAGGTGAAACAGAGAAACAAAAACTATCCGCAGATTTCATGAATTGGTGGGTGTTTAACAAAATTGAACTGTATGACGATCGCATCGTGTTGTTCGCCGACCAGATGCAGGCAGGCATGTATACCTATTCTTTCATTGTGCATGCGACGACATCCGGCACTTTCTTTGACCCGGCAACGAAGGCGGAGGAGATGTATGCGCCGGACATCTTCGGGCGCAACCATTCGCGTCTTATTAAGATAAAATAAATCTGATTATGTGAAACCCAAAAAGGCGAAAAGAGTATGAAACGATCTCATTCGGTTTTCCTGATTTTATTTTTAATCGTCATGTTTGTGTTCGTTGAAATCTTCGTTATCCCTTTTCCGGAGAAACTGTTATCAACTTCGCGGGCGACTTCTATTAAATTGACCGACCGTCTTGGCGAGTTGCTCCGCGAGAAACCATACGCAGGTGAAAAGCAGACCGACTGGCTCCCGCTGAACGATATTTCGGTTCATGCGATTCATGCAGCGATAGCAACCGAAGATTCGCGTTTCTACGATCATCATGGAATTGATTTCAGAGCGATCGTGCGGGCGGCATTAACAAATATGCGCGCCCACAGAGTAGTCTCGGGCGGTTCCACCATCACGCAGCAACTCGTGCGGAATCTGCGCCCCGCACGCCGCAGCATCTTGAACAAATTGGTTGAATCCCTCCTCGCCCTCCGTCTGGAGCGGCGCATGACGAAAGAACAAATCCTCTTCCATTATCTTAACCGTATCCCCTACGGCAATGGCGCTTACGGTATCGGCGCGGCTGCACGACTCTATTTCAACAAGAGGGCATCAAACCTTACTGTTGCTGAATCGGCGTTCCTTGCGGGACTTCCGAAATCTCCGAGCGGATACAATCCCTTCAGACACCCCGAACGGGCGCGCAAACGATTCCTGCTCGTGCTGAAAGCAATGCGAGACGAAGGATACATACCAGAAGATGTCTATGAGATGGCGCGCTCCACTAAACTTGCCTTGCAGAAAACAACTACTCCGTTCCTTGCGCCGCATTTCACAGAATATGTGCTTGAATCTGCGGGCGGAGGCTCACTTGTAGGAGCCGGCGCTATCCGCACAACGATAGACCTTGAATTGCAAAGCCGCATTGAGGGCATAGTCAGACGGCAGGTCAGCGAATTGGCGCATAAGGAACTCACAAATGCGGCAGTCGTGGTGATAGAGAACCGCACCGGCGAGATTCTTGCGATGGTCGGCTCAGCGGATTTTTTCAATCTCGGAAATGAAGGGATGAATAACGGTGCGCTCGCGCGGAGGCAGCCAGGCTCCGCAATCAAACCGTTCACTTATGCAATTTCGCTGGAAAAAGGCTTTACGCCCGCCACCATACTGCCGGATTTAGAAACACATTTCTCAACACCGGACGGCGACTTCATGCCGCGCAACTACGACCTCCAGTTCCACGGTCCAGTCCGCCTGCGCATGGCTCTTGCCAACTCCCTTAATGTCGCTTCCGTTAATCTGGCTTACCGCATCGGGACGGATATTATCCTTCATTATCTGCGCAGACTCGGCATTACATCACTGGACAAAAATGCCTCCTACTACGGCCTCGGCATCACACTGGGCAACGGCGAAATCAGCCTCCTTGAACTCACTCATGCTTATTCCGTTTTCCCAAACCTCGGTGAACTGCTTCCTTTGAAGAGTGTGCTTGCATTCACGCCGCCGGGGAAAAAGGAAATTCCTTTCCGCTCACAGAGAAAAAAAGGCAGAATATTTTCTCCGCAGACCGCTTATATCATCGCCGACATTCTTTCGGACCGTGATGCTCGGTCGCCAACCTTCGGCATCTCAACGCCGCTTAACCTGCCGTTTCGCACGGGCGTAAAAACAGGCACTTCTTCAAGTTTCAGGGATAACTGGACGGTCGGATTCACGCGTGAAGTTACCGTCGGCGTCTGGTGCGGGAACTTCAGCGGCAAACCTATGGAGGACATATCCGGTATTACCGGCGCCGGTCCCATTTTCAGGGATGTAATGCGCCTCGTAATGGAAAAATATTCAAAGAAGTGGCTGCGACGCCCACCGCGCTTGATCGCCGTGAAAATCTGCCCCGTTTCGGGACTTAGAACCAGCCCTCACTGCGGGGGTGAAATTA
>JBFMBQ010000079.1:0-4342 GCA_040755115.1 bacterium | reverse complement strand
TAATCGGCACAAAGGTTGATCTGGTTGTAAGTCTTGGTGCGGAAGTCAAGAAGATACCGATGCCGCACCTTGAAGGGATGAAGTTAGAGGAGGCTGTTGACGCTGCTTACAGTGCGGGATTCAGCAAGGTAAAGACCGAATACATGGAGACACGGGCGGCGTCGTCAGGCATAGTGATTGCGCAGAGCGTGCTTGAAGATGTTTCGGCGGACCCTGGGAAGGAGATCAGGCTGTTTGCGGCGCGTGCGCCTGCTGCTGCCACAGGGGTGGAGGTTGAAGGCACGGTTGAACTGAAAATCGGCGGCGAGAAGCCGACATGTTCTGTTCTGATCCGTCTTTTTGATGAGGAAGGGGAGCGGACGGTTTACGAGCAGGATCATTCGGCGGGCGAGCAGTTGGCGGTACCGGTATCGGGCATTGGGAAAACATATATAAAGGTTTATCTTGACGGGGTTCTTGCGGAGGAGAAGAGTTTATAAAACTGCGGAGGCACGGAAAAGAAGAAGTGAGATGTGAGACGAGAGATGTGAGACGAAAAAATCATCTTTCATCTCACATCTTACATCTCTCATTTCACATCTTTCCGTGTTTCAGCGGTTAAATTTAAATGAGAGGTCGTTATTGATGAGGAAGATACATATAGCGCCGTCAATACTGAGTGCCGATTTCAGGAATCTTGAGGAGACCTTTGTTGAGTTGAAGAAGGCTGGGTGCGATTATGTGCATCTTGATGTGATGGATGGGAGGTTCGTGCCTAATATCACTTTCGGGCAGGCGGTTGTGGCGGCGCTTGATCGTTTTGCGGTGCTGCCGCTTGATGTGCATCTGATGATAGAGGAGCCTGGGAGATACATAAGTGAATTTGCGTTTCCGCATGTGGAATATATCTGTGTTCATGCGGAGGCGTGCACGCATCTTGACCGTGTGATTGAGCAGATAAGGGAGGCGGGGAAGAGACCCGGCGTGTCGCTGAATCCTGCGACGCCTGCATCTGCGCTTGAATATGTGCTTGACGGGGTTGATATGGTTCTTGTGATGAGCGTGAATCCTGGTTTTGGGGGGCAGAAGTTCATACCCGGTGCGCTGAAGAAGGTAGAGACGATACGGCGGTGGATTGATGCGCTCGGTGCGCCGAAACTGTTAGGGATAGACGGCGGGATAAACGAGCGCAATGCGGTGGAGGCGGTGCGTGCGGGGGCTGATTTTCTTGTAACAGGGTCGTATTT
Organism: bacterium; assembly: GCA_040755115.1. GTDB lineage: Bacteria > UBP15 > UBA6099 > UBA6099 > JBFMBQ01 > JBFMBQ01. Next base: position 3,116 of record JBFMBQ010000079.1, on the reverse strand, counting down.
GTTTGGTGAGCGAGGGGGTCCTGCGGCGGCGGTTAAAAAATTACGAAATGCGTTTAAATCTATCAAATAACTTTGCGTTCTTTGCGTGAAAAGGGATCAATTTACGAGAAGTGTCGGCGGCTCTGGGAAAGCCGCTATCCTCATGTAAAGAGACCCGATACCTATTTTCGCGAGATGTTCAATGAGGTTTTTTCTCCCGGCGCAGTCGTTCTGGATGCTGGCTGCGGGCGGGAATCTGCTGTTCCTGTTGTTGAAGGTGCAGAGACGAGGGCAGGAGTGGACATTTCAAGGTCGTTTCTTGAAAGCAACAAGGATGTGCATTTCAAAATAGTTGCCGATCTTGAAAAGCTGCCTTTCAAGGACTCGGTCTTTGATATTGTCATAAGCCAGTATGTAGTTGAGCATCTGAAGGATCCTGAGAAAGTGATGGTAGAATTCGGAAGGGTTACAAAAGATAGATCGCACATATTGATACTAACGACGAATGCGCTGAATTATATTGCGCTGGCGGCGCGCCTTATACCTTATCCGCTTCAGCGGTTTATAAAAAGGCGGTTTCTAAAAATTCCAGATGATGAGATTTATCCTGTTTACTATCGCTGCAATACGATTTTCAGATTGAACCGCATGATGAAACGGGCGGGTTTCAGTGGGGGAAAGGCGGTTTTTGTAGGCGGCCCATTTTATTTTTCATTTTCATTGCTGCTTTTCAGGGCTGCGATGTTTTTTGAGAGAATAACGGACGGGAGGCTGCGGTTTTTGAAATTTTATTTTGTGGTCAGATACAACAGGGAAAAACAATAACGCTGAACATGTTGAAAATTATGAGGACGAAAGTAGTTGTCAATCCGAATTCAGCGAACGGCAGGACGGGGAGAACATGGGATAGCATTGAGGGCGAGATACGCAAACACCTACCTGAATTTGATGTCGGGTTCACCGCAGCGCCGCGTGATGCGACGGAAATCGCCCGTCGTGCGCTGCATGAGGGGTGTGAACTTGTTGTGTGCGTCGGCGGGGACGGAACGATCAGCGAGGTGGTGAATGGTTTTTTTGAAGGAGGCGAACTCATCAATGGGAGGGCAGAACTGGGCATTGTGTGCGTTGGGACAGGAGCGGATTTCGTGAAGACGCTTGGCATACCGCGCACTATGCCGGAGGCTGCCGCGGTGCTGGGAGGGGGTGGTGTGGTTCGCTGCGATGTTGGGCGTATACGGTGTAACAGAGATGATGGGAGTGGGATGGAGCATTATTTTATAAACATAGCGGACTTTGGGATTGGCGGGGTTGTGGTTGACAGAGTCAACAGGACGACGAAGGTTTTCGGCGGTTTTGCATCGTTTTTCATCGGGATGTTGAGGGCGGCGTTTTCATACAGGAATCAGCCGGTGCGGATTGAGGTAGACGGCGAGGTTATTGGGGAGCGGGTGATAAAAAATGTTGTTGTTGCCAATGGTCAATACTTCGGCGGGGGGATGCGCATTGCAAAAGAGGCGCGGCTGGACGATGGTTTGTTTGAAGTCATAATCCTCGGCGACCTTGGTATGATAGAGATGCTGCTCATACTTCGCAGGATGTACAGGGGCGACATAATCGGCGCCGGGAAGGTGGAGCGATATAAGGCGCGCACAGTCAGAGCTGCGGCTGAGGGGGAGGTTCTGCTGGATGTTGACGGTGAGCAAATCGGAGTTCTGCCGGCGAGTTTTGAGATTTTGCCCGCGTGCATAGGCGTAAAAGTTCCCGATGCAAAGTAAAAAGCGCAAAATGCAAATTAAGTATCAATTATTCATATAAGGGGGGAAAAGGGAGAAAGGGGAAAAATAATAAAATAATATCAAATGTCAAAGTTCAAATGTCATACGGAGTTGAGATCAAAGATTAAGCATTTGGGTTCAAGGTGCAACCTTGAACCAACGATGTGAGTGCGGTGATATTTCGCCGTAAATGAGAGCGACAAATAATTGTCGCACTCCAAATTACTATAAAAATGCTAAAATATCAACGGGTGAGAAAATGAGCAGATTTTTGAGAGTGGCGCGTTTGATTGAGTTGATCAGCGTAATCCGGCATCATCCTGACTGGGGGCCAAAAAAACTCGCCGAATATTTTGAGATATCGGAGAAGCGCGTTTACGATGATTTGAGCGAACTTAACGCTGCCAACATACCTATCGTCTATAACGGCAAGGGTTATTCCTTTCTTTCAACGGCATCGCTGCCGCCGGTGCATTTTACGATAGACGAGGCGCTGGCGCTGCTGATGGGGAGCAAAATGATCCAATCGCAGAGCGACGGTTACTACTCGCACGGGGCAAGGAGCGCCACAGCAAAGATGCTCAACCTGCTGCCTGAAAACATAAGGGGTTATTTCATTGATCTTGACGAAAAAATTTCTGTTTCAACAAAAGGCTTTTCCGAGATCAACCATGCGCTTAAGTTTCTCAACGAGGCGATAGTGAGCCGCGATACGATAACGACGCTGTATTACTCGTTCAGTTCCGATGAGAAGCGAGAGCGGGACATTGAGCCTTATGCGGTTGTGTTTCGGGGCAATGCGTGGTATCTGGTTGGTCGTTGTCATTTGCGCGGGGAGGTGCGCACTTTCAGGTTGAACCGGATGGAAGATATCCGCAAGGGCAGCGGTAAGTTTGAATATCCTTATGATTTTTCTATTACAGATTACCTTGAAAAGAGTTGGGGCATTTTTCAGGGCGAAGAGACGGAGGTGCGGGTAAAATTTTCGCCGCGCATCGCACCGCTGATTGAAGAGCATCAATGGCAGCCGCAGCAGGGGATTGAGAAACGGGGTGATGGTTCTATCATTTTCACGGCGGTTGTGAAGGGGACGTTTGAGATACGGCGGTGGATATTGGGGTGGGGAGAGGATGCGGAGGTGCTGGCGCCTGAGGGGTTGCGTGAGGAAATCAAAAGCATTGCGAGCACGATAGCAAACCGATGATTATTGTTTATGGGAAAACTGAGATTTAAATATATTGATCCGGATTTGAAGGCTTTCAGCGAGGGTAATAAGGGTCGGTGTGAAAAATTGCTGAAGGGCAATCCTGGGTATTGGAATCTTGCTGGTTATGAGAGGGAATGGCGCATGTTGCCGGAGTA
>JBFMBQ010000078.1:0-4692 GCA_040755115.1 bacterium | reverse complement strand
CAAGTGCTGCGCTGCCCCTTCGGCTGGTATAAGGCGTTCAACATCGCCGGCAGGGGACACCCCCTCAGCGAATTGAGCCGCATGATAGAAATCCGCGGCGGCGAGATAGAACGCACACAGCGCGGGCGCGGGCGCGAGCACCCCGTTGCAGCGCTCTCCCAGCAGTTCCGCGAAACCTTCCTCGCACTGGGGCTTGATGAAGTGATCAACCCCGCCATCATTGAAGACAGGCACATATACAAGCAGTATGGACCCGAGGCGCCGCTGATACTTGACAGGCTCTATTACCTCGCCGGACTTGACCGCGCGGACATCGGCTTGAGCCGCGAGAAGGAAGAAACCATAAACGCAATAGTGCCCGGCTTCGCCCGCTTTGACGAACTGAAAGGACTCCTGCGCGAATACAAGGAAGCACTGATAGAGGCGGACGATTTCCTTGAAGAAATGGCAAAGCGGCTCGGCATCACCGGCGACCAGACTGCGGAAATACTTGAAAAGGTTTTCCCTGAATTCAAAGAACTCAAACCCGTTGTAACAAACCGCACGCTGCGCTCGCACATGACATCAAACTGGTTCCCCGTCCTCCAGGAACTTCAAAAGAAACGACCGTTGCCGATCCGCCTCTTCTCCGTCGGCAGCCGCTTCCGACGCGAGCAGCGCCAGAACGCTCAACATCTCTTTGAAAGCACTTCCGCCTCAGTTGTCGTTATGGATGAAAACCTGACGATGAAAGACGGAATGGAACTTACGAAAAATATACTTAAAAAATTAGGCTTCAAGAAATGTTCCTTCCGCAAAAAACCTGTCGCAAGCCGATATTATGCCGCTGACACTGATACCGAAGTCTTTATCAATTATGAAGGCAACGATATTGAAGTCGGCAATCTCGGCTTTTATGACGAGCGCGCACTTAAAAACTATGAGATTGATGCGCCGGTCTTCAACATCGGCTTCGGTGTTGAGCGCATCGCAATGATACTCGCCGGCGCTGCCGACCTGCGTGCCCTTGTTTATCCTCAATTTTATGAGGAAGTCTCATACACCGATGAAGAAATCGCAGAAGTTCTTCGCCCCGACAAAGAGCCGCAGGCGGAAGAAATCAAAAAAATCGCAGCGCAGATGACCGAAAAAGCGATTACCGAGAAAGACAAAATCGGACCGACAGAGGTGGAACTTTTCAGCGGCGAGATAGCAGGAAAAAATGTTACGATAACGCTCTTCAACTGGGACGACGGCAAACCGCTGATGAGCATGGCTGCACTCAACGAACTGTATGTGCACGACGGCAACCTGTATGGCTTGCCCGCACCTGAAAGTGAAATGGGAAAGAAATTTAAGGAGATATATGAAAAAGGAATAAACACCCGATTGAGATTTATTGATATGATCATAATCGGTTTTGCGGCGGAGGTTGAGGAATTGTCAGGCAAAGACGCAGCCGAGCCGCATGAAGAACGATGGAAAATTGCGAAACGCCCGAATCAGGTGAACCTGCACATCCCTGATGCGATCTACGATTATATAACCGGACATCGCAAAAATATAAAGGTTGGCGGTCCGCTTTTCTTCGGTCTGCGGGCTGATTGGTCTTGAAACTAACTGTGCTTTATATTTCAAGAATATATTCGTATGGAAATTGTTAAATCAAGAAATGGTGTGCCCATCAGATTAACGGAAGAAAGATGGCTTCATATTACAGAAGAACACTCGGAAATGGCTGGTTACTATTTTGAAGTCCTTGAAACCATACAGTCACCAGATGCGGTTTATGGGGGTAATGCTAATGAGTTATTCGCTGTAAAAGAAATTGAACCTGGTAAATACATAATTGTTGTATATAAAGAATTTGATAAACAAGATGGATTTATAATTACAGCCTTTTTTACAAGGAGAATCAGGCAATTTGAAAGGCGGAAAAAACTATGACACCGATAGAGATCAAAGAGATTATAAATATCATTCCTCAATTGTTAAATATTCCTTACAAACGGATCTGGTTTGACTATGATGAAGAGGCTGATGTCCTTTACTTGAATTTCAAAAAACCAAGTCATGCGGATGACAGCGAACTTACCGACGATGATATACTAATTAGATACGAAAAAGGCGAAGTAGTGGGTATAACTGTTCTCCATGCGAGCAAAAGAACAATATCGGTGTAATTGCTTTGCGCACTTTTCGTGAACCATTATTATGCGTATTGAAAAAAAAGATGATATATGTATCTTTTATCTTGAAGACAAATATCTTCAGGATACCGATCCGCCGAATCTCGTCTCACTTCTGAAAGTCCATCTGAGGCAAGGATATAAAAAATACATCTTCCATTTCGGCAGCATTCAACATCTTATATCTCAGGTGCTCGGCTTGCTTGTCGTATGCGGATGCAGGTGTCAGGATGAAGAGGCTTGTCTCAAACTCTCAAACATGAACCCCTTCATTATGAAGACACTTGAAGCAACACGCCTGTGCACACAGTTTGAAATATATCCATCCGTTGACGACGCCCTTGAAAGTTTCCGCGAGCAATAATTCCTGTTAATCCTGTTAATCCCGTCTATTAAACTCACGGCGCAAGCACCTTTATCTCCGCAAGTATCGCCGTTTTCCATCCGAACTTTGATTTTATCGGTGTGTCTTTCGGAATCGTAAGTTTTATATATCTCACAGAACCATCCACAGGAGTTACTACCACCACGAGCGGGTCCCCGCGCTGCGAACGCTTCTCCGTTTGTGTGAATTTGCATGTGCCACCCCCAAACTTGTTTGGGGGTGCCACATCCACACAACCTTTTTCATTAATCTCAAGCACATTCTCCCACTGCGCCCCGTCCGATGAAACCGAAACGGCATACTCCTCCGGCATCGCAAGCCGGCTCCAAACAACTTCAATCTCTGCCACCTTTTTTTCTTCACCCAGATCAACCTCCACCCACTGCTCACCTTTCATCGGCGAATGCGACTTCGCAAAACCATCAAAATATGTCTCATCGCCATCCGTAACCCGCCCTGCCCTGTCCGCAGCCTGCGTTATGTGCTTATCCTCAAGTTCGCTGTCATAAGTCCCGCTCACAGGCTTGCCGCGCGCAAGGTTCAAAGGCAGCGTATCAAAACCCAGAAGGTCGCTCCCCGTTTTCTTGCCGCTCTCGTCTTCCGCCTCAATCAGAAAATAATACCTTCGCCGCGGCTCAAGCCCGCTGAATACGAATGCTCCGCTTTTGTGGAAATCAGCGCCTGCCTGCACCTTCCCGCGCGGATTCGCCTTCGCCCCCTCGGCGTCCATACCTTCCTCATAGATGCCGTAATAAAATCTCCACTTCAACGGCACATTGCCCATAACCTCACATCTCGCTGAATCTGAACTGACCTCGCTTAAATTTATGTTCAAAATGACAGGCAGCGGAACGCCTGATGTGCGAAAGGCATATATGGTGGACATCTCGGCGCCGCCAGAAGTAAGAATTTGATAAAAATAATCGGTCCCCTCAAGCAGTTTTGAAAGTTCCACCCTGTGTTCTGTTATCAGTTGATTATCAATAACCACATTCTGGAATCCCGGCGCCCACGGACTGTATCTCACCTGCGTTACCGCCGGCGCATCTGTTGTGTATTCAATCGCCGCTGAATTTTTAGTTATGTCAACGGCGCGCACATTGGAAATCACAGTCTTCGCAGGCGGCGCAGATGTTATTGAAAAACTATAAATCTTGAGTTTGTCCGTCTCCTTCTCAGGTTTTAGATTAAGGCGCAGAAATTGCGCAAAAATCGGCGACGGCAGTCTTATTTCAACCGTTCCCTTCTCATCACCGTTTCCCTCCGATGTGGACTGCATTTCAAATTTAACGCCCTCCCAGTTCACTATATCCATGCTCCTTAAAATCTGTGTCCCGCTCGCACTGACTACAGGCTCGGTCGTCATAGTTATCGCTTCCACCCTTGTTGTCCCTTTCAAATAAACGAAAAACTGGAATCCCTCATCTTCGTTTATTCTTCTTACCACCGCAAAAGTGTCGGTATCTTCATCATAAGCGAATTCTCCGTTCTCCAGCAGCCCTGTAATCTTTTCAATGCCAGCCGAATCACAAAAAGCCGCCGACCAAGCGTACATAAAAATCAGTAAAATTAAAATGAAATATTTAATGTGCTGCATTTATTCCCCCTTTGAATCATAATAATATATAACATAATTCGTATAAATTAGTGAAATCAGTGGACAAAAAAAATTCTATTGACTTATTATCTCACAGATTCAATAATTTCATTTTGACTATTGACTGCTTGTCGGAGTGAAAAAAAATGAACACAAAAGAATTCTCCACGAATGAACTGTTTGCCCTTCAATACCGCACCCTCACAATGCCTAAAGGCATCTTCTACTGGCTTGACAGGGCGAAAAAAGAGGCACAGATCAACGCCACAATTGGCTCAGCGCTCGCTCCAGCCTGCGATTTCCTCCCCACCGATTCAACCAAAATCATCACCTGCTATCTGCCCACCTTCCACGAAATTCTTCGCACCATCCCATCAGAATCCATCTACCCTTATGCCCCAATCGCCGGTCTGCCCTCATTCCGTAAAATCTGGAAACAATGGATCCTGAAAAAAATCTCCGCCTCGCGCCCCCTCCCTGACCACCTCCTCACCGACCCAATCATCGTCCCAGGCGTAACCTCTGCCTTATACCTGCTGCTT
>JBFMBQ010000077.1:0-12400 GCA_040755115.1 bacterium | reverse complement strand
AGGGCACGGCATGCCGTGCCTCTGCTTAAAACCCATGAAAATTTTTCTGACAGGCGGCGCCGGCTTCGTCGGCGGTTTTATTGTTGATGAATTGCTGAAACGCAACCACGAGATTACCGCACTCGTTCATACACACCGAAAATCTGAAAAATTCACTGGCAGTAAAGTATCAATCCTTCAGGGCGATGTCCTGCAAAGGGACACGCTTAAAATGGACGGCTGCGATACGGTCATCCACCTTGTCGGCATCATCCGTGAAAAGAAAAATGCCACCTTTGAAAAACTCCATGTTGACGCAACGGTAAATGTTATTGAAGCCGCAAGGGAAGCGGGAATCAAAAGGTTCATCCACATGAGCGCACTCGGCACAAGAGAAAACGCCCACAGCCGATACCATAAAACGAAATACCGTGCAGAACGATTTGTGGTTGAAAGCGGATTGACCTATACGATCTTCAGACCCTCCGTCATTTTCGGACAAGGCGATAAATTCCTGAATATGCTTAAGGACTTATACAGAAATCCGTATTTCGTCCCTGTAATCGGCAGCGGCGATTACAAACTTCAACCGATTTATGCACCTGATGTGGCATACCTCTTCGCCGAAGCGCTCGTTGAAAAGGAATCTGAAAACAGAATTTTTGAGATCGGCGGTCCCGAAGCATATACCTTCATTGAACTTCTCAATGAGATAGGGAAACACTTATGCAGGAATAGGGCAAAAATCCATATTCCAATTCCTGTTATGGCACTTGCAGCGGGGATCATGGAAAGGGTTCTCCCCAATCCGCCGATTACAACAGACCAACTCATAATGCTTCAGGAGGACAATGTCTGTGATGTCAGCCCGGTGCTTGAAACCTTTAAGATTACACTCACTCCCTTGCATGAGGGCATGGCTGAATACATGATCAGTGGTTAGTAGGGGCGCGGCTTGCCGCGCCCAATTGGGCAGGGCAATGGGCAGGGCAAGCCCTGCCCCTACATTTTTGAAAATTGTTCAATTCAGGTTATAATTAGTTTTAACAGGATTATCTGACAGCAATAATACAAAAAGGAGAAATATCTTATGTTCTGTCATAGTTGCGGAAAACAGTTGCCTGATACAGCAAAGTTCTGCACAGGCTGCGGGGCATTGCAGATTGCGCCTGAAGAAGATAAGAAGACACCAATTCCCCCCCAACCTCCTGCTGCGCCCCAGCCGCCGCAGATTCCACCTGAACCAGCCCAATTTATTTCTCCTCCTGCGGCACACGCGACAGAAACAATTGATGCATCAAGGGCGTTCACTTACCTCTTCAATGATCAGCAATGGCTGACACGAGTCATTATCGGAGGTTTGGTCCTGCTTCTCACACCCTTATTCGGAATCGGTATCTTTATAGTTTATGGCTATATAATGCAGGTTATCAAGAATGTTGCAGAGGGCAATGAACTCCCGTTGCCAGAATGGGACATAGGAAAATATCTCGGAAAAGGCTTCGTCGTCTTTATCTGCACAATCCTTCTGTCAGTGATCATTTTCGTGCCGATTGCTTTGATCGCCCTTGTTTTCCGCCATATACCAGGGCTGGCAGTCCTGGCAATCGCGCTTCGTTATGTTGCGCAATTTGTTTTCACGCTGTACTTCCCCATTGCGTTTGCAGCGGTCAGTGTAGAAGAAAACTACGGTGCGATGTTTCAATTCCAGCGCATTATAAGTATGATTCTGAACAACATTGTCCCTTATATTCTCGTTATAATTTTCTCAATTGGAGCGGGAATAATCGGTATGTTCGGACTTATAGGTTTTATTATATGCGTGATATTCACCATCATCATCGCGCAGTTGATGGTCGCACATCTGCTTGGACAGTTTTACCGAATTGCGCATAAATAGAAGTTAATCCGCAGATTACGCAGATTACACAGATTATGAATATCGTCGTATGGTCGCGGTTGCGCTGCTCGAATCGGTTATCGTCCATCGTTAATCGGACAAAAAAAGACGAAAGACGCAATACGAATAACGATTCCAGCCGCGCAACCGCAACCGAATTTTATGGGGAATATTTATGCAGCCTGCCTTCTTCATCTTCAATCGGATAGGGATCACTGAAAGGCGGGGAATCTGAAATAGACGATCGCTCCTCAGAATACAGCACGCATACCGGCTCCTTCGGCTGTTTCTCAAATACGAGTATGATTTTCCCATCGTCTCCTGCCTGTTCAATGCGGTAAGTTACATCATCGGCAGGATAAAATGCAGCCACCGCGCCGCGCTTCTGAAATCCAAAAAGATTCTCTAAAAATTTATCGCTCGCAAACGGCGACGGGAAACCTATAAACTGATACTCCCGTCCCGCATTCATCTCCGCATAAGGAACAGGCAATGAGCCGATGTTGAAAAGTTCAAAACGGAAAAGGCGGGGCAGTTGCATCGCATAGCGGAATTCGCTCATCATTTCCGTTGGCAGATCGGTGCGCGATAGAGCAAGGAGCAGCCTTCTCGGGTTCATGGTCTCATAAGTATAAGGTTTTTGCGGATATGCAAAATAAAGTTCAACTGTTTCCCTGCCGCCGTCGCGGGTGAAACTTACATTTTTCAGAGTGTTATCGGGGAGGGGAAACACCGGCTCCGGCTGTGTGAACGCCTGTGTCCGGTAATAATTGATATTTAGAAGAACCTGATCTGTGGTTTGCTCAGGCTCAACTTCCGCCTCAACATCAGGTTTCACATAAGCAACTATGAACACGGTGGGTAATGAAATATCGTATCTGACGCCTGCCTTTTCACCGGCGCTCCTTGCGGACTGATAAAGTGTATGCACCTCAAACTTCTCCACTGCAACGGAGGATCGGCTCTCAATCAGTGTCAGGAGCGATGGGGCAACGGTCATTCCTGGCAATTCAACCACGATCCTTGCAGGCTGGATGAGTTTTTTTATCTCTGGCTGAACTGCAAACGGCAGACGCACAGTGAGGACATCTCTTGTCTCTCCCGTTACGATGGATATTCCCTGCACACCGGTTAACTGCGCCAGCAGCGCAGACGGGGATGAAAACATAAAAAGGATAATTAAAATTGGGAAAAACGATCTTGCTGTGTGTTCTGTCATTTTCATAATGGTCTCACTTTTATATATTGTTCAAAAAAATTTCTTTTTTTTTCATTCATGCCCTTCGTGGCTTATTTTTCTTCTTCCTCCTTCTTCTGCCGCTCGTAGCGCTCTATGATTTCAGCGCCGATCTTTCTGGGCACTTCCTCAAAGTGGTCAAGTTCCATAGTGTAAGTGCCGCGCCCTGAAGTTTTGGAACGCAGATCGGGCGCATACCTCAACAATTCCGCCTGCGGCACAAGTGCTTTAATGATCTTCACAGACGGTCCCTGGTCAATACTTGATATTCTACCACGCCTGCCGTTGAGATCGCCAATGATGTCGCCCATACATTCATCCGGCACCTCTACCTCAATGCTCATTACGGGTTCAAGCAGAACGGGGTCAGCCTGCTGTACGCCCTTGGTTATCGCCATTGAGGCTGCTATCTTGAACGCCATATCCGAAGAATCAACTTCGTGATACGAACCGTCAAAAATGGTTACCTTCATATCAACGATCGGATAGCCCGCTATGACGCCTTTGCTCATTCTTTCAACGACGCCCTTTTCAACTGCCGGGATATAGTTTCTCGGCACCGCACCGCCAAAAATTTTGTTTTCAAATTCAAAGCCCGACCCGCGCGACAGCGGCTCAAGTTCCAGCCACACATCGCCATACTGACCGCGCCCGCCCGATTGCCTCTTATATTTTCCCTGCACTTCCACCTTTTTCCGTATCGTCTCCCGATATGGTACCTGAGGTGTGGATACCTCTACATCCACTGCAAACCGATGTTTAAGACGATTCACTATTGAATCCACATGCAACTGTCCCATACCAGAAACTGTTAGTTCCTTAGTCTGCTCGTGCCTCTCAAGGCGCATAAGCGGGTCTTCCTCGCGAATGCGTCCCAGCCCCATGCTCAACTTATCCTCATCTCCTCGTTCCTTCGGACGGATTGCAATTGAAAGAACGGACTCAGGCAAAGACATCCGTGGGTAAACAACCTGGTATGCCGCATCGCAAAGCGTATCGCTTGAATAGGTCTCCTGCAATTTTACCACCGCGACAATATCGCCCGCTGAAGCCGACGGGACAGATGTCTGCTTCTTTCCACACAAGAAAAATATCTGCCCGATCTTTTCCTTTCGCTCCGTGCTTGAATTATAAACTATTGCATCCGGCTTAATAACGCCGGAAATCACGCGAAAGATTGAAATCTTACCGGCGTATTGATCAATTGTGGTTTTCAGCACCATCGCAGAAAATGGTTCATTCTGGTGCGGCTTTCGTTCAACTTCTTTTCCCTGCAAATCTTTTCCCTGCACCGACCCTCGCTCTGACGGCGCGGCGGAGAATTCAAGAAAATAATCAAGTAATTGTGATACCCCAATATTATTCAGCGCTGAACCCGAAAAGACAGGCGAAATTTTTGCATTCACCGTGCCTGCCCGCACCGCCTTTACAATCTCTTCAGATGATATTTCATGCCCTTCAAGATATTTCTCCGTCAGTGAATCGTCCACCTCTGCCGCAGTCTCCGCGAGCGCTTCACGATATTTTTCAGCAACTTCCTGCATCTCTACAGGAATCTCTTCTTCCCTGCCTCCACCACCAGTGGTATCGGAGATAGTATATGCCTTCATCTTTATCAGATCAATCACGCCAGTCAATTTTTTTTCCTGAACAATGGGAATAGTTACAGGAACAAAACCAAATTCAAGCACTTTCTTCAACGATTCCCATGCATTGTCAAATGATGCGTTTTCTTTGTCCATCTCGTTCAAAAAAATAAAACGAGGCAGCGATTTTTCATTCAGGTATCTCCATAATTTCACAGCGTGCGATCTGACGCCGTCAACGCCGCTTACCGGCATTATTGCATTGTCAAGATTATGAATCAACGCACGGGTCTCACCGATAAAATCAGGGTAGCCGGCGGTATCAATCAAATGGATATTGGACTTTTTCCACTTAAAAGAACATACGGCAGGAAACAGAGTCATCTGTCGTTCAATTTCTTCAATATCACTGTCAGAAACGGTATTACCGTCCACAACCTTGCCCATCTGCTCAACGGCGCCGGCATTGTATAAAATCGCCTCAACAAGCGTGGTCTTTCCTGTCCCCTTCGGCGCAATCGTCCCAACATTCCGTACCCCTGAATCGTTCATTCTGTTCCCTCCTCAATTGCTTGACATTCATACCGACCTCTGTTATTCTAATGTAATCATTAATTATGCTCAACAGAAAGTGATAAATTATGGCTCACTGGGATGACATCCACATACGGCAGCAAATTGAACTGACCATCAAGACATCCAAACAAACCTATACCTTCGGTTCAATCATTGTGCGAAAGAACGACAACGAGATTTATTTCCGTCTGCCTGCTTCACAACACTCCAGTACGGTAATAAGAAGAGGCACCTCCGCGGAAGTCGCCGTTCGCACAGAGCAAAGGACATTAAAATTTACCACAGAATTCGGAATGATTCAACCCGGCACACCACCATCGGTTCAGATTTTACGCCCGCCTGAAGATAAAATACAAACCGAGAGCAAAGAAGGCTTCTACGAATTGAAGGTTGAAGTGCCGCTCACATACCGCCTAATGCGCGATCTGGTAACCCCGGTATCCGAATTCAAGAAAGGCATAACCGAAACGCTCAGCGCTGATGAATGCATTATCCGAACCGATAAGGCGTTAATAAAAGATAATTTCGTTGAACTGAGCCTTACTCTGCCAGGCGGCGAAGAAGTAACTTTCGTCGGAAAAGTAACCAGTTCTGAACAACTTCCCGACAAAACGCCCCCCACATTCCTCTCCCACATAAAATACGAAGTGATCCGGCGGGGCGAACAGGATAAAATCATGAAATTCGTCTTTGACCGACAGCGTTCACTGCGCAAAAGAGGAATGTATTAAATTTTAAACCCATCTCCACATCTGATATAATTTTAATGTAAGGATAAATATGGCAATTCTAACCCCACCAAAAGTATTAAGAGAAAAACTCGGCGAGGACGGCGTTGACGCCCTCATTGACCTCGTCAACAAGGCAAACGAGAAACAGAAAGAGGATGTTCTGGTTTTTGTTGAGGAAAAGTTCGAAGGAAGATTAACAGTTACAGAGGAAAAGTTTGAAGGAAAATTATCAATTATGGAAGAAAAGTTTGATAATAGATTATCTCTTGTAGAGGAAAAGTTTGAAAGAAGACTTTCTGAAGTAAAATCCGAACTTGAACTAAAAATGGAACGGATTAGAACCGACCTCATAAAATGGATGTTCATCTTCTGGGTAGGACAAACCGGTGTGATTATAGGACTTGTCCTTACTTTGTTCAAAGTGCTCCTTAAATAATTAATACCCCCCCTGTTGAATTCCACAAATCAATGTTTAATTGATTGGAGATCGCAAAAATGAAAAAATTTATCATCGTTGTTGTCTGCATACTTTTTTCAGGTATCGCTTTGCCGAGCGAGAAACCGCTTCAATCTATGAAAGTCGGCAAATACCCGCAGCGATGGGCGACAAAATACACAACGAAAGATGGCTTGGTCGGCGAGAATGTGAGGGCAATCGCTGACTGCGGCGGGGGTATCTCCCTCGGCACAAATGCCGGCATCTCTGCATTTGATGGTGAAAAATGGGAAAATTTTACAAAGGAAACAGCCAAGGAACAGGGACTAAATATGCCAAATGACGATATAACTTTAATCAGTTGTGATCTTTTTGGCGTAATTGTTGGCACTACCACAGGTGTTGCCGTTGCTTCACTTTTTGGGGAGGGTGCTGATTTCTTTCCTACAGGCAGCCCTGTTTTATCTATAGGACAAATTGGTGAAACATCACTCGTCGGACTTGAAAATGGATTGCTGACCGCGAATGTTGAAGCAGGTAAATCACCTGATTTCAAGCCATACACACTGCTCAACGGCAAGCCGATCCGCTCCATAGTTGTGGACGATGAAAATGCTGCATGGATTGCGTCAAGCGATGGGCTTTATCGTTATGATGGAATAAATCTAAAACATTTCACGAGCGGAAGCGCAGGCGGACCAGTTGATAACGATATAAGAAGCCTCTACCTTGACGAAAATGGCATCCTCTGGATCGGCACTGCAAAAGGATTAACCCGCTACGACCGCAAAAATGATTGGCAGCACATCACAGGCAAAAACGGCGGTCTCCCTTATGAAGATGTGCTCGTCGTAACAGGCAGCAACGGCATCCTCTGGGTCGGCACCACCGTCGGCGCAGCGCGCTGGGATGGCAAGGAATGGCATTATTTTCAGGGAGGGCGCTATCTCCCCGATGACCGTGTGCAGGCGATAGCACTCACAGCCGATGGCGCCGCCTGGCTCGGCACACCAAAAGGCGCCTCCAAGATTGAATACAAAATGATGACGCTTGAGGAAAAAGCAGATTACATCCTGAAAAACCTCCGTGCACGCCATGTCCGTTACGGACAGGTCGCCGACTCACGCTTCACCCGCCCTGGCGACCCTTCAAGCAATGTCCTCTCCTCTTCCGATAACGATGGTCTATGGACTTCAATGTATATCGCCGCAGAATGTTACCGCTACGCCGTTACTGGAAGCGAGGAAGCAAAACGATTCGCACGCCAGTCGCTTGAGGCGATGATGCGCCTACAGGACATAACAGGCATTCCGGGTTTCATTGCGCGCTCATTTGCAAAGGCAGACGAAGATGTCGGACAGGGCGGCGAGTGGAATCACTTCACGGCTGACGGACAATGGAAATGGAAAGGCGACACCAGTTCGGACGAAGTCGTGGGACATTTCTACGGCTATTCCGTCTATTACGATGTATGCGCAACAGAAAAAGAAAAAGAAGAAATCCGCCCTTATGTCCACCGACTGATGAGTTACATCGTTGACAACGATTACTATCTGATTGACACCGACGGCAAACCGACACGCTGGGGAAGATGGAATCCGAATTTCTTCAGGCGAGACGGCAGATGGCAGCGCGACCTGAACTCACTTGAGATACTCTCACACCTGAAAACCGCCTACCACATCACAGGCGATGAAAAATTCCAGAACGAATACCTGAAACTTATCCGCGAGCATCACTACGCAAAACATACCATAACTCAGAAAATCAAAATGACAACGCTTATAAATCACTCGGATGATGAACTTGCATACCTGGCATATTATTCACTGCTTAAGAATGAAAAAGACCCTGAAATTCGCGATTATTACATCAAAAGCATAAGACGCAGCCAGAAAATAGAACACCTTGAGCGAAACCCGCTGTGGAACTTCATTTACGGCGCAACCGTTGCTACTGATGACCTCTTTGATCTTGAAGGCTCGGCCTGGACACTCCAGCACATTCATCCCGATATGATTGAATGGGGTTCGCGCAATTCACACCGCGCGGACATAGAATTCAGGTTGATAATAGGTCGCCATCTGGTTGGTGCATTGAATCAGGCTTCTGTGAATGTTAAAGATATAGAAGAACTTTTGGCAAAGGGGCGTTTCGGTGAGATAGAATCGGTTGTGCCTCTGCCGGCTGACGAGCGGGGGATGAAGAGGTGGAACGGCAATCCTTATGCGCTTGACTCCGGGGGCGGCGGCTGGGGCGAAGACGACGGCGCCTTCTATTTGCTTCCCTACTGGATGGGGAGATACTACAAATTCATAACTGAAGAAGAGTAATAAATTTACCATAACCTGTCGGAGCCAGAACCAAAAAGTGTATTAAACCACAGATTAACACAGATGGGCACTGATATTTGCGCCGCAGGCGCAAATGAGAAATTATGTGTTTATCTGTGTTCATCTGTGGTTCAAAAATCTTTGCCATTTCCACAGGATTAGACTGTTAAGATAATACCGCACCATCATCTCTATACTGCTTGCCCCAAACTCAATGTTTATCTTGATTAAATGCATGATCGGATTGTATAATGAACATAAGGAGCGGGGAGTGATAAGATAACAAGAACCGCTCGGAGAGGTGGCCGATGGCTGAAGGCAGGCGCCTGCTAATCGTCTAAGGGCTTAACAGGCTCTTCGCTGGTTCGAGTCCCGCCCTCTCCGTGAAACATTTGCATAATAATAGTTTTTGCTGATAACATTTGTTTCACTATATAATTTCACCATGCCAATACCAGATTTTCAAACAATTCAAACAGTTATGCTTTCTTTAGGTTTGTTAATAATTGGGGCATTGTTGCATCATTGGTTTACCAAATCACAAGAAGTAGCAAAGAACTTATTAAATTTGAGGGCAGAAGTATATTCTGACTTTTTTAAAAGTTTTGTTGATTTTTCACTTAATGAGGATGATAAAAAACAATGGGAATACAGAGCGCTTTTAGAAGATGCGCATCTTAGAATTGTATTATATGGCCATGAAAAAGTGGTTCATGAAACCGCACAATTTTGGCGATCATTTCAAGATGGACTTCTTTCATATAAGGACAACGAAAAACAAGAAGAAAAAATTGCAGAAAAATTAGCAGAAAAATTAATTCCAATTGTTAAGGCAATAAGAGAAAACGATTTTAAGATAAAAAGAACAATTCCAAAAAGTGACATTATGCTCTTACTCTTATGGGGCGATTTGATTGATAAGGGAAAATTGCCTAAATATTAATAATGTTGAGAATTAAGCATGACCCAAGCAGAACTCTTTCAACGCATCAAGGAACGCCTTCAAGAACTCTACGGCTCCCGCTTCCGCGGACTTGTTCTCTACGGCAGTGCTGCGCGCGGCAACGCCCGCGAGGACAGCGATATTGATGCCCTTTGTCTTCTGGAAGGACCTGAAAGAGGCAATGATTTATGGGTGATAACGGAAGCCTTGTATCCGCTTCAACTTGAAGTCCCCGACCGCGAACTGCATGTGATCCCAGTGGACGCGGCGGAATACGAAGCCGGTGACTTCGCGCTGTTCCGAAATGCGCGCCGCGAGGGGGTACTGGTGTGAATAGCAGACGAGAGGCACTTGATTTTTGGTTGCGCGCTGTCCAAACATTACGAACAGCCAAAGGGATAAAAGACGATAACAACAGTGTGGCAAATCGCTGCTACTATGCCGCGTTTCACGCTGTTTCTGCACTGTTTGCTCTTGACGGAAAAACATTTCAGACACATGCAGGCGTGCAATCAGCGGTACACCGCGATCTTGTGAATGCCAGCAAGTGGCATAAGGAACTCGGCACCGGGTATTCATTTCTCCTGAAGACGCGCATGAAGGCGGACTATGGCGGAGGCATGCATGTTCTTGATGAAGAAGCGGCACGGGCGTTGGAAACCGCCAGTCTCATCCTGAAGACAGTCCATGAAACGCGACCGGATATTTTCCCTTTGGACGCTTTGGCTGAAGACACCAAAAGCAGATAGGAAGGGATTTATTCCGTTTTTAACCACGCCTCGTTGAACTCGGCATGCTTTATAAAATTTCTGTTGTTGCTCGTATATGTGATGTGAATAATGCCGTCTGAATCCTGAATCATATATGGATATGAAAATTCTTCATAACTTGATTCCAGAGTTTTTTTATGCTTCCACGATTCACCGCCGTCTTCTGACAGGGCGACATTCAGCGGCGTGCGGCTCAACGGGCTGTCGTTGAATGCCAGCACAATTGCGCCGCTTTTCAGGAGGATCGCATTTATCCCGCTGCTGGGGTTGTTGAATTTCATCTTCTTCGGTTTCTCCCAGGTCTTCCCCCAGTCGTCAGAAGTTGACATCCAGATTTTTCCACCCTCCGGCACATGCCTCGCAAATAAAGCCATCCTGCCGCTCCCGAGAACAACAACTGCGGGCTGGATGTTCAGCGGCTTCGTTATCGGCACGGTGTATTCATCCCGCGTGCGGAAGCCGTCGCCGCTTATCCACACGCCTGAAAGAAACGGCTCTGCATCGCGATAAACAGGCAGCAGCAGTTTGCCGTCCGGCAATTCTGTTACATTGTTCCGTATGATCCAGCCGAACTCACTTGTGATCTGGTTCGGCTCCGACCAGGTGTAACCGCTGTCGTCGGAGGTCTCTATGAATATATGGCACTTGCCCCAGTCATGGCGTTCTTCTCCGTATTTAACCACATAAAAGAGCCACACTTTGCCCTTTGAATCCGTGAAAAGGACGGAATTGCCTTCCGCCAGCCCCTCGTTGTCAACAAGGCGTTCAGGCTTTGACCATGTTTTTAAGCCTTTCGGTCGGCGCGATACCCACAGCGCAACATCGGGCATCCCCTCGCGCGAGCCCCCGAACCATGTAACAAGCATATCGCCGTTCGGCATCTCCCCGATGCTTGAAGCGTGGTTTTCGGGGCGCGCCTCATCAAATTCAAAAACCGGCACCGCCTCAAAAAATGGTTCATTCGCTGAAAATGCTATCGGCATAAAAATCATCAAACAAAAAACCACTGAAATCATTGCCAACTTCACATAATTTCTTTGCATCATTATAATCCTTTCTATCCTGTTAATCCTGTCTGAAAAATAAGGTTCTGCGATTTTATGTTTTGATATTCGTCAACTATTAAATTCATAAACTTTAACTACGCCTGCAAGTTTTTTTGAAAATTCACTATCTAATGTGAAAAGAGTAATATTCCTTTCATCCGCGGCTGCCGCGACTATCGCATCAGGTGTTTTCAGTCCATGCACTTTGCGAAAGGAAGCGACCATTTGCGCCTGTTTCAAACCTGCGAACGGCACTACCTCAATTTCGCCTGATTCTATTGCCTCTCTTAATAAATTCTCATCAGCGCTTGAGCATCCGGATAGAAATTCGGCTACGCATAACACAGAAGTGTAAAGTTCAGTTTCAGGTCGTTCAACTAATGTCTTGAGAAGTTTATGTCCTTCCCTCTTGCCGAACCAGCATATTAAAACATTCGTATCAAGAAGATAACCAGGCATCATTCCCACTCAGATCGTAATTTTCTCTGATACTCAACGGGATCAGATACTTTCCTAAAAGCAGCGGATTTGCCTAAAGCCCTTTTGAGGTTCTCAAACTTTTCTGATGTTTTCCCCTTATTTTCAAGGTGTTTCCTTAATGCCTCATTTATTATATCTGTCATACTTCGGTCTTCTCTGATCGTTTCCTCTTTAAGTTTGCGAACCAGATCATCTCTTATATAGAGTGTTGTCTTTTTCATATTTGATCACCAAAATCATTATAGACAGATTTCTGCTAATCTGTCAATATATCATATAGCGCTTAAAATTCATTTCCCTCTCATAAACATCTCATACCATATATAAAAAACCACGAGACACCACAGGCGGTAGCCGTTATCGCGCCGATTATTTAGATGCTC